>DASWCA010000061.1:0-27107 GCA_036390355.1 Acidobacteriaceae bacterium | reverse complement strand
TATTTGGCGGTTCGCATGTCGAACATCACCTTGCCGTCCTCTAACACTATGGACTGGGGATGCTCGACGAGAAATACCTCAAGGGCTGCGGCGATTGCGTCGGGGGTTTGTTCCGCGGACAAATCTCTGGGCGGCGTCATGCTGCAAGGAAGTTTAGCAAACCCTTTTATTGGCGCCCTCTTGGCCCGGTGAATCGGGGCGCAAAGGGACAGTTGAGTTCCTCACTCCCGATTCGACTGAAACACTTTCCGAAAACTGATGACGAATCAAGCACCTTTGTTTTCTTTGTAGTGTGGAGCAGTCCGACTCTACATAAAATGGGGAGTGTCATGCAATAGTAGTTCCACTGATACTTGTCTCCGGATGCGCATCTAACGGACTCAGAGGCATGCGCCTCATGGTAGTATTTATAGTGAGTCGCCTAAGACTCGCGTTCGCAATTCAGTCGTTGTCAATCATTGGAAGCGAGAGAATATTTGCGATGGCCTTTCGGCTGCCGCGCTGCCCGATGGCATTCAGCAGCAACACAGCAGATTCACCATAACGAGAAAACAGGAGACTCCCCAATGAATCACACCAAGCTCTCAGCATCGCCCACGAAGAAGCCCTGGAGCACCCCCGCACTCCAATTCATCGAACTCAACACCGCGAAAATGCCGAAAGGCGGGGTCAACCTTGACGGTAACGGACAAGAGAAAAGTTAAGGCGCGCAATACCCCCGGATCACGATGTCCGCTGTCAGCTTAGTCTGGACCAAAATTTCAGAGCCGCCGGTGAGGCTGGTCCACCAGAGAATGCTTTCCGCTCTGGCAAGTTACGGATCCGGTCGTCAATCCTCTTGGAACGACGATCGGATTTCGTTTGGTGGTAATTTTTCAGATTCCCTTCCGGAAGACCGCTTCGACAGGCAGCCGCTTTGGAATGAAGACAGGTCGGCTTGCCTGGTTGCGGACGTGCGGCTGGACAATCGCGCCGATCTGGCCAGAGACCTCGGCATCCCCCATCCGGAGACACTGGCGGATTCCGACATGGTGATGGCGGCCTGGCTCCGCTGGGGCCATTCCTGCCCGGATTATCTTCTCGGCGGCTTCGCATTCATAGTCTGGTCTCCGTGCCGGCAGGAGATCTTCGCGGTTCGCGACCATGCCGGGGAACGTCCGCTCTTCTACCATCGCCGCGACGATCTCTTCGCCATAGCCTCCATGCCGAAGGGCCTGCTTGCGCTTCCCGGTTTCTCTCGCGACTTTCACGAATCCCAGATCGCGAGCTGGCTGGCTGGACTCACTCCCGATCGCGACGCAACCATGTTCGCCGGCATCCAACGCGTTCCGCCGGGGCACGCCCTGCGGGTCACCCCACATAGCCTCGAGTGCAAGCAGTACTGGCATCCCGCAAATGCAAAACCCACGCGCTTCAAGCGCGACGAAGATTACGCCGAGGCGCTCGTCGAAATCCTCGATCGCGCGACGGAGGCCCGACTTCGCAGCACTCAGCCTGTGGGGTCGTTCCTCAGTGCCGGATTCGATAGCTCCGCCGTCACGGCATCGGCTGCTCGTCTGCTCGCCGCCCAAGGCAAAGCCCTGCCGGCATTTACGTCTGTCCCGCGGCCCAACTTCAATGGCATCGCCCAGCCCTTGTATCTCCCGCACGAGGGCGAAGCGGCAGCAGAGATAGCCCGCCTCTACCCCAACATCGAACATCAAATCGTGGATTCCTGCGGTTATGATCTGCTGCGCACGATGGATACCTGGATCGATGCCACGGACACGCCCGCGGGAAACGTTATGAACCTGCTCTGGTTCAGCGCTATCCTCGATCGTGCCCGCGAGCAGGGCATCGGCGTGCTGCTTCAAGGCCAGGCTGGCAACATCAGCATCAGTTGGAATAGTTCGAGTATCTTTGGCTACTTTTTCCGCCGCGGCCGATGGGTGAGGCTTGTCCAAACCGCGCGGGCGCTGAAAGCGCGCCAGGGAATTTCGTTCAAGACGGCCGCGCGTTACTCAACGCGGAGCCTGGTGCCTTGCTGGCTTACGCGCCGACTCATCGCCAACCATAAACTAGACGGAGTTTACGACCGCCTGGTCAATCCCGAGTGGATGGACCGCTACAACCTGCGAAACAGAATCTTCGACTCCATCTACTGCCCCGATTCGGACGATATGCGCGAGCGGTCTCTTTCATTCGAAGCTCTGGATAATGGTGTCCAGTGTGCAGCAGCGGAGGCAGTCGCCGGCATTCAGCTCCGCGACCCTACAGGAGATAAGCGTGTCTACGATTTCTGTTTCTCCGTCCCGCCCGATCAGTCCGTCGTCGGCGGCCACTCTCGCTCGCTCGTTCGTCGTGCGATGAAAGATCGCCTGCCTCAATCCATCCTGATGAGTTACACCCGCGGCCTGCAAAGCGCCGACTGGTACATCCCCATGACGGAGGCCCTCCCGGAACTCCGCAACGAAGTCGCGCTCCTCGACCACTCCCCCGCCGCCCGCCAGGCGCTCGATCTGCCGGCCATGCATGCCCTCCTCGAACACTGGCCGACCTCCGACTTCCACACGTTCGCCGTCAGCCGCCGATGGCACTTTGCGCTCATGCCCGCCATCAGCCTCGGTTATTTTCTGCGCAGCCACGAGTCCGCCGCCGCACCTTCCATCCCCGCATCCGCCGTCCCCGCCGCTCCGGTCGCCGCACCGCTGCATTAGGATCAGTGACGAGAGATGATTCCGGTGCCGATCAGCGACCCGATCCCCCAGAACCCCGCCCAACCCTACATCTTCCATTTCGGACCGTTTCGGTTCGAGTCGGAGATCGACATCCCCGAGCTCCGCGCCTCGCAAGGTGCCGGCGACACCCCCGTCACCATCCGCCTCGGAGGAGTTCCCCAGACGATCGAGGGTGCCGCGAAGTATGGGGAGTATTGCCAGGTCGCCCCAACCGAATACCTGCTCGAAATTCCCGGCACGGCGCGATATTACGTTCGCGATGGGAGCGAAGTCCGCCTGGAGATCGCCCCGGGGGCGCCGCATCCCAACGTTTCCACCTACCTGCTTGGCTCTGTGTTTGGCGTGCTGTGCCACCAGAACGGCCTGCTGCCGTTGCACGCGAGCGCGGTGGAGGATGGGGATGTCGTCACTGCATTCCTGGGCCACTCCGGCGCCGGAAAGTCCACGCTTGCCGCGTGCCTCCAGCGGCGCGGGCATCGTATCGTGTCGGATGATATCTGCCTCCTGCAGTTCGATTCCGATTCCGAAGCCATGCGCGTCGTGCCTGTGGCCGACTGGCTGAAGCTGTGGAACGAGAGCTTGCAGCATCTCGGCGAAACTCCCATCGAGCAGAATCGCGTCTTCAGCACAGATGACAAGTATCGCGTCTTCTTACCGGAGAGCGGACCGGAGCGGCGCCGTCTGGGGCGTGTCGTGTTCCTTAGCAGGGATCCGAATCCGCACGCGGAGCCGTCGCTGCAGCCGCTCGCTCTGCTCGACGCGATTGCCACACTGATGGAGATGGTCTATGTGCGCTACGTTCCTGCGCTGGCAGGGCAACAATCGCGCGTATTCGAGCGGTGTGCGCGCGTGTTCCGGCATGCACAGGCCTGGCGGCTGACTGTTCCATGGGATCTGGAGCGCATGGAATCCGTCCTCGATCTCGTGGAACGAGAGATCTTCACCTCCACGCATATCGCAGGTCCACTGTCCGTTAGTCCAGCTTCTTCGCGAAGTGAAAGCTAGTTACCCGCATTCGTTCGCGGAAATAGAACGCGTGAGCATCGTGGCGAAACGTTCCGGAGTCCAGGCTGAACGTCTGGCATCCCGCTTTGCGCGCGAAGTCTTGCAGCCAGTCCAGCATCGTCTTGCCGTATCCGCGAGAGCGCTGCATCTCGTCCGTAACCAGATCGTCGACGTACAGCGTTCGCCCGGATGCGAGCATCTCCATTACGCGAAATCCCGCGACGGCGACGACCGCTCCATTGTCTTCCAGATAGGCCAGCCGAAAGCCCTGCGCCTGCTGCGCTTCGACGCGCCCGACAAACTCCGCCGCCACCAGATGTGGCCGAAGGTGCATCATCACCGGGAAGCAGCGCGCGATTTCGGCGCTCGATTGGGCAAGGCGAACGTCACCGCTCACCAGCCCTTCCTTTCGCGCAGTCGCGTAATGTGCGCGACGTGATGCTGCGAGTGCCATGCATACAACAGCGTCGCGCTCTCCACTGTGCTGGGGCCGCGCTCGGGATGACGGAAGCCGCGCTGCCACTGCTCATCAGTCAGAGATTCGAGGAGCATCACCCAGCGAGCATGCAGATTCGCGAGCAACGTGAGCGACCATGCCATCGGCGCTGCGAGCGAATCTTGGAGCATCGCCCACGCCTTCTCGTCATACGCTGTAATCACAGGCCAGTCTTCCGTCATTGCAAGCCGCACCCGCACAAACGCATTCATGTGGCTGTCCGCGACGTGATGCACTAACTGCCGCACGGTCCATCCGCCTTCGCGATACGGCGTATCGAGTTGCTCGCGGTTGAGGCCGTCTATCGCCTCGCTCAGTTTTGCCGGCATCGCGGCTATTGCTGCAATCGCGGCCATACGGTCGTGCGGCGTCACCGTCTCGGGCGAGTTGAATTGCCCGATCGGATACTTCGGATCGATCTCTTGCGTCTCCACAGTTTCGACCATCGCTTTTTCCTCCTGAATAGACCGGTATGGGAAGCAAGGTAGCACAGCGCACGCGATCTTTGCAGGCGCGGACTCTCTATAATCGACTTGGTATGCATCGAATCGGCATGCGTTTATTGCAGTTCGCTCTTGCGGCGCTATCCCTTGCCACGATCGGGCGTGCGCAGGCCCCGTCCGAGAAGGCCGCTGCGCCGGTCGCACGGCATTACGTTGGCTTCGATGCCAACGAGTATCCCGGCGACGATCTGTTGCCCGCTCTGCGCAAGCAGTTCTCCTTTACCGGGTACTGGCTCACCAATCCGCCTGGCGCGGACCACAACCCCTGGACTGGGAAGCGCGACATCCTCCTGCGTACCGGCTTCGGGTTCCTGGTCGTCGCGAACGGGCGGCTCGACAAAGAGATCCTTGCGTCGCGAAAGTCCGGCAAATCCCCCGCAGCGCTCGGCCGTGAAGACGCTGCCGCGGCGGTGGTTGCCGCCCAGCGAGAGAAGTTTCCGGCGCGCACTGTCCTCTTTCTCGACCAGGAAGAAGGCGGCCGCATGCTTTCCGAACAGGCAGACTACCTGCTCGCCTGGACCGAGGCCGTTGCAGGCTCTTCTTATCGCGCAGGCGTCTATGCCAGCGGCCAGCCTGTACCCGACGGCACGGGTCCCAACGGCAAGCCCGCCACCATCACTACGATTCAGGATGTTCGCCAGCACGTGGTTGCCGGACACCTTCACGAGATCGCCTTCTGGGTTGCGCAGGACGCGTGCCCGCCCGCACCGGGATGCGTTGTCCAGACAGCCAAGCCGCTTGCACCCGATCTGAGCGGGACTCTGGATGCAACGGCATGGCAGTATGCGCAGTCTCCGCGGCGCAAATCGATTACGCAGGCATGTGGCGCGACTTACAACCGCGACGGCAACTGCTATGCGGCGGGTCTCACGCAGTATGAACTCGACCTGAGCGTCTCCGCGTCACCCGATCCCTCGCACGGCCGTTGACTGGTGGCGCCGATGCGAGCCGTTCCTCAAGCCGCATGACTCAAAGCACTGCGGCGTCCGGATGTCGTCCGTTGTTCGATATTGCCCTGGCCAACCTCAAACCGATCCACCATGTTCTGCAATCCGAGCGCCAGGCCGAGGAGTTGTTCGCAGGCCCGCGCGGAAAGCTTCGATCCGTCGGCGGATTCGGCGGCTAGCTGACTAATCTGAGTCATGCTAGCGGTGACCTGTTCGGTAGCGATTGCTTGCTGCGTCGCGGCAGCCGCAATCTGTGCCACCATTGCGCCGACGTTATCCGCTTCGTCGATAATCCGCTGGATTGAGCCGCCCGCTTTGCCTGCGACTTCTACGCCCTGCTCCACCGCCGCGGTGCCGGAGCGCATCTGCCGTACCGTCTCCGCGGTTACGGTTTGGACATTCTGGATCACGTCCGCAATCTCCCTGGTCGCGCCGGTTGTGCGCTCCGCCAGCCTGCGGACCTCGCCTGCGACCACCGCAAAACCGCGACCCTGTTCGCCTGCGCGCGCTGCTTCAATCGCCGCGTTCAGGGCCAGGAGGTTGGTCTGGTCGGCGATCTCATCGATCACCCCGACGATCCTCCCAATCTCGTCGGACCGCGCTCCAAGGCGCTCGATATTCGCCGCCGACTCGCCGACGGACTTGGCAATTCCGCGCATGCGCTCCAGCACGTCTTCCACGATTCTGCCGCCGTCGCGAGCGCCAGTCGCCGCGTTGCCGGCGGATCCCGCCGCGGCATTCGCGATATGAGAGACCTCGCGCACGGTCGCGGCCATCTCCTGCATAGTCGTGGCGATCTGCTGCACCTGGTGCTTCTGATTCTCTGCGCTGCCGGCGGCTTGCGATGCTGTCGCAGAAATTTCGCGGCTCGAATTGGAAACATCCTCCGCTGTCGAGGCGATCGAGAGAATCACGCCGCGCAGGCTGTTTTTCAACTTGTTCAGCCCGAACGCAGCTTTGCCCATCTCATCATGGGTCTTCACTTCCATGTCGCCCCCGATGAGATTGTTGGAAGAGACAGTGCTGATCATCGCCAGCATCCCGCGGATGGCATGGATGATCGAGTAAGCAGTAAGGTGGGCGATGCCCAGCCCCATGGCCAGACCGGAGAGCATCAGAACCAGCATCAGATCCTTCGATCTGCTGTTGGAGGCGAGTTGCCGGGCGAGCGCGCTGCGCCTGTGAGACTCGACCTGGGCCGCCATGGTGTTCATTGCCGCCGTAAATGCGTTGGTTGCCGACAGGCCTCCAGGCGCCTTGAAAAAGTCCATTGCCCCGATTGCGTTTCCACTCCGGTAGATCGCGACGACCTGTTCATTGCGGAGAGTGTAATTCGCAGCGGCTGATTCGACCCGGCGGAACACCTCGCTGTCCTGTCCCGTCGAGATCAGCGGACGCAGCTTCTCTATTGCTGTATGGAAGTCCGCCTCGCCATGTTCGAGCAGGTGCGTGGTTTCGTTATCTCTGCCCATCAGGACATCGCGCGTGCCAATCCTCTCAAGCAGAAACGCTTGCTGCATCTCGTTGCCATGGGTCTTCATGGCGGAATCGATCTGCATCTCCTGCGCGAGTTTCTCGTTCTCCAACGTCGACCGGTAGCCAACCAGACCCATGACTGCGATGATTGCAAGCAGCGATCCAAATCCGAAGGCGATCCTCGGTTTGATGCCGAATTTCCTGAGATTCATCCGAAGCATCCTCTGAGCGCAACCCCAGCGGAATGCCGGGTGCAGTGATCCGCACATGGGATGCGCGGGCCGTTGCGGCTCACTGAGTCCTTATCGGACCATCGCAACGAGGACTTTATGCTTCAGGCTTCAAAGCCTCAGGTCTTTCAGCCCTCGGTTGCCACGCCTTTCTTCCGCTTCTTGTACTCGCGAATCATCTTTTCCAAGGCAGCAATGTCCGCCGCAGTTGTCGCACCTGACTCCAGCAGGTTCGAAAATAGCCCGGTCGCCGATCCGCCGAAGTTCCGCGCCAGCAGCGCCTCGACGGATCGGTGGTCCACTTCATCCTTCTTCACAGTGGGCTCGAATACAAAGACACGCCCACGTGCAGTATGGCGGACAAAGCCCTTGTTTTCCATGATGCGCAAAAACGCCTGTGTGGTTTTGTAGTTGGGCCGCTGGCCCTCGGGAAAGGAGTTCACAATTTCATCGACGGTCGCCGAACCCAACTGCCATACGGCGTTTAGAATGCGCATTTCGGAACCCGTTGGCAGGTTTGCTCTGTTTCGGGATGGCATATTTTCAGACTCCGATGGCACCTGACTCTTATGGCCTTAAGAAGCAGGCTAACACTTGTAAATCTTATACGTCTAAGATTCGATTGGTGTGGATATTCCCGGAAGATTGGATGACCAACGCGACCAGCATGACCGGTTCCTGTGAGCACCGCAGTCTCCTGAGATCGCGTAGTCTGCGTACGTCAAATACTTGAGCCAATGGGTGCAAATCGAGCTGCACCGGTGTCCGTCTAATTTGAAGGCTGCTGAGAAACTGCTGGCCAACCCCGAGGTGATCTCCCCGCAATGCAGAACCAAACGCGTTCCCCGCACGCGACAACCGAAGTTCTTATCGTTGGGGGTGGTCCCGCAGGTCTTGCCGCCTCGATCGCTCTCCGCCAGCGCGGCATCGATTGCACCGTAGTGGAAGCCCGTTCGCCCGCCGCCGACAAGGCCTGCGGCGAAGGCCTGATGCCCGACTCCCGCGACACGCTCGCCAAACTCGGCGTGACTCTCACCGAGTCCGATGGACATCCGTTCCGCGGCATCCGGTTCGAGAACTCGATGCATAGTGTCGACGCGCACTTTCCGCACGGCGAAGGCATAGGGGTTCGCCGGCCTCACCTGCACTCGCTGCTCGCTGCACGGGCTGTCGATGCTGGTGCGCACTTGCTCTTCAACAGCCACGTCCAGTTTCCGGCAGCAACTTCCGATTCCACCTCCTCCGGCGCACATAGCACCGCTCTCGTGAACGGCGGGCCCCTGCGCTTTCGCTGGCTTGTCGGAGCCGATGGACAGGCCTCTACCGTGCGTAAGTGGGCGGGCCTCGATCGCGCGCGCACCCGTTCCCTTCGCTACGGCTTCCGCACGCATTACCGGGTTGCTCCATGGAGCGAGTTCGTTGAAGTCCACTGGGGCCGTGGCGGACAACTCTATGTCACGCCTGTCGCGGCAGACTGCGTCTGCGTGGTTTACATCACGCGGAATCCACGTTGCGACCGGGCCAACATTCTCGCCAATTTTCCCGAGATCGCCAGCCGCCTGGCAGGCGCCGAAGTCGTCTCGCAGCAGCGTGCAGCAGTCACCGCGTCCTGCAAGCTCCACCGCGTCGCCAGCGATTGTGCAGCCCTTATCGGCGACGCCTCAGGTTCGGCAGATGCGATCACGGGCGAGGGTCTCGCCATCTCGTTCCGCCAGGCGCTTGCTCTCGCGGAATCCATCCAGTCCGGCTCGCTTGAGCCCTATCGCTGTGCCCATCGCCAGATCGGCAAGCTGCCCCACGCCATGGGCGAGCTGATGCTCACACTCGACCGCTGGCCCGCCCTGCAAATTCGCGCCATACGCGCCATGGCAACCACGCCTATCTTCTTCCGCGAGCTGCTGTATGCTCACATGGGCGAGAAGGCGCTTGCATCCGTTCTGCTCCGCCGTGGCCCCCGCTTCGGCTGGAACCTGCTCACGAAAAGAGCTCGAGCATGAACACCGTTTGCCATTCCAGCGACGGTGCAAGAGTCCGCAGGTTGTCAGTTCTGTTCTGCGCCGTTCTCCTGGCACTCTCCACTCGCGCTTTTGCCCAAGGCGGACCAGACAGGCCAGCCTCGCTGGATTTCAAGCTCGATCCATCTACCACCCAAATCCACTGGACACTTGGCGCCACCGGCCATACCGTTCACGGCACCTTCAAACTCAAGAGCGGCTCCTTCCACATCGATCGCGCCACGGGCGACGCTTCCGGCCTGATCGTCGTCGACGCGACCAGTGGAGAGAGCGGCAACTCCTCGCGCGACCAGCGTATGCATCGCGAGGTCCTCAACAGCGAGCAGTACCCCACCGTCACCTTCCGGCTCATCCACGTTAACGGCAAAGTCGATCTCAATGCTCCCAGCCCGATCATGGTCGACGGAATCCTAAACCTGCACGGTCAGGACCATCCTCTGCAGATCGCGGTCGAGCTGCATGCGGCCGACCGGAACGCGGGGGATGCAAGCGTCACCTCGAAGGTCCGCTTCGTGATTCCGTTCGTTGCATGGGGACTCAAGGACCCAAGCACCTTCATCTTCCGCGTGGATAAGCAGGTCGCGTTTGAAATCGACGCCACCCCAACCCATGCGCCGGACCCGAGTGCTGGAGCTTCTGTTGCGCGGCCGATTCTCCATCCATCGGAGATCCATTCTTCCCCCTAGCCGAATTACACTCGATCCATGAGGCTTCGTTTCGTCGTCGCGCTCGCGTGCAGCAGCTTCGCACCGGTCGCGCTTGCGCAAACTCAAAGCCAGGCTCAGACGCAGCCCGCTCAGCCCACACCCACGATCAGCAGTCAGTCGACGCTGGTGCTCGTCCCCGCTCTCGTTCGCAATAAATCCGGAGAGCTCATCTTCACGCTCAAGGCCGATGACTTCGTTCTTACCGACGACGGAGTACCGCAGAAACTCACGCTCGAGCAGGATACCGGCGGCGAACCCCTGGCCCTGGTCGTCGACATCGAGGGTGGAGGAGCCGGCGCACGTGAACTCTCAAAGTATGGCGCGCTCGCTCCCATGATTGAGTCTGTCGTCGGCAGCGTTCCTCACAGAATCGCCGTCGTCGGCTACGACAGTTCGCCCGTGCTGGTTCAGGACTTTACCGAGGACCTCAATGCGGCCGCGCGTGGCATCCAGGCACTCATCGCCGACGATAGCGGAGACGAGAGAGCCGCCACCCTCGACTCGCTCGCCTTCTCCATCGACCTGCTGCGCAAGCAGCCGGTGCAGTATCGCCGCGCCATTCTGCTGGTCAGCGAGACCAGCGATCGCGGCAGTCACACCCGGCTGGACGAAGCGTTGCGTGCTATAAGCGACACAAACACCGCAATCTACAGCATCGGGTTTTCCTCCGGCATGTCCGATTTCAAGCACGAGTCCGTCAAAGCCCTGGGCGACTCGAAGCCGGGGCCGGCTCACGGCTGCATGAGCCGCGACCCCAACGATCCGAATGTCGACCTCAACAAGAAGCCTGTCGAGCAGGCCTACGACTGCCTCAGCCTGCTCGCGCCGCCGCTGCGCCTCGCCAAAGCGGCTATTCTTGCCGCCTTCGACGGCTTGCAGAAGAACATCCCCGAGACCGTCGCCCGGCTCACCGGCGGCGAGTACTTCAAGCTCACAAATGCCAAGAGCCTCGAACGCGATTTGGCCACCATCTCCAACCACATCCCCAACCGCTATGTGCTGAGCTTCCAGCCGCAGACGCCGCACCCTGGCCTGCACGTGATCAGCCTGAAGCTGCCCAACTACGCAAATTTGGCAGTCACCGCGCGGAGCAGTTACTGGGCGGACACGACGGCCCAACCAGCACCTCAACCTTAGCCGCTTTACGTGCGTCGGCGAACCCCGGCGTAGCATCTACCTACGTATGCCGACCGACACAGAGTTCAACCTAACCGATGCCATTGCGCTGCTCAGTCGCACCCCTGCAACGCTCGACGTTCTGCTGCGCAGACTACCCGACGTCTGGACGCGCTCGAACGAAGGCGGCGATAGCTGGAGTGCCTTCGATATCGTCGGCCACCTGATCATCGGCGAACGGACCGACTGGATGCCGCGTGCTCGAATCATTCTCGAACGTGGCGAATCGCAGCCGTTCACTCGTTTCGATCGCCTCGCGCAGTTAGAAGAATTCCGGGACGCATCGCTGGACCAACTGCTCGACCAATTCGCGCACCTGCGCAGCGAGAATCTGGTTGCGCTCGATGGACTTAACCTGCAGCCGGACGATTTCCTCCGGCGGGGAATGCATCCGGGTCTGGGCGTCGTCACCCTGTCGCAATTGCTGGCGACGTGGGCTGCGCACGATCTCACGCACTTGCATCAACTCTCACGGGTGATGGCGCACCAGTATCGCGAGGCAGTCGGTCCGTGGACCGCCTACCTGGGCGTGATGCAGTGCACCGGCCACAGCGCCTGATAGTGTAAGCGGGACTCAGGCAGCCTTCAGCGTGCGACGCATGTTGCCACGTCTCCTCCGCATGGAATTAGTTGCAAAGAAACCTGGAACTCTATCACGTCCTGCGCGGCGTCCTTCGCATTTTATTTGCCTTGAACCATCTGGGAGACTAGAATAGAGAATGTGACCCTGCCCCAGGCCCCCTCCACGTCCGACCACAAACGCTATTTCATCGAGAAACTTGGCCTCTCCGAACGTCTGATGGAGCGGTGTCTCGGTGAGGCGCTGTCGGCGGGTGGCGACTACGCGGATCTTTATTTTGAGTCAGTTACCTCGACTTCGCTGGGCATCGACGAGTCTCTGGTAAAGTCGGCCAGCCAGGGCATCAGCGTTGGCTGCGGCATCCGCGTGCTCTCCGGCGAGCGTACGGGCTACGCCTACACGGACGATCTCTCCTCCGAGCGCCTGCTGCGTGCCGCGCGGACGGCGGCCCTCATCGCCAGCGGCCCGGCCAAGGAACAAATGTCCGGCTTCCGCCATACCTCGGATGCACCCACGCTTTACCCCATCGCAGGAGCGACTGCCGACGCCGAAATCGCCGCCAAGCTTGCTCTCATCCAGCGTGCCGACAAGGCTGCCCGAGACTTTGACCCTCGTATCACCCAGGTCCGCGCCGGCTTCTCCGACGAACTCCGCCGCATTCTGGTTGCCGCGTCCGACGGAACCTTCGCCTCCGACACCCAGCCGCTGGCACGTCTGAACGTCTTCGTCATCGCCAAAGACGCAAGCGGCAACGATGGCGCGGGCAGCACGGCGCGCGGAACATCCGGCGGCGGCGGACGGGTTACCCTCGACTTCTTCGAAGGCGCCAAATCGCCTGAGCATTTCGCCCGTGAGGCCGCTCGCACAGCCATCCTGCAACTCGGCGCCATTGCCGCCCCGGCAGGCGAAATGCCCGTCGTCCTCGGTCCCGGATGGCCCGGCGTTCTGCTCCACGAGGCGGTAGGACATGGCCTCGAAGCCGACTTCAACCGCAAAAAGACCTCCGCCTTCGCCGGTCTTATCGGCCAGAAGGTCGCCAGCGAAAAAGTCACCGTGGTGGACAACGGCCTGATGCCCAACCGCCGCGGATCGATCAACATGGACGACGAGGGCAATCCAACCCAGGAGAACGTGCTCATCGAGAATGGCATCCTCAAGGGCTATCTCTCGGACAAACTCTCGTCCCGTCTGATGGGCACGCCCAACACGGGCTCCGGCCGACGCGAGAGCTATCACCACATCCCCATGCCGCGCATGACCAACACCTACATGCTCAACGGCACTGACATGCCTGAGGACATCATCAAGTCGGTGAAGCGCGGACTGTACGCGGTCAACTTTGGCGGCGGCCAGGTGGATATCACGAACGGAAAATTTGTCTTCTCGGCCTCGGAAGCTTACCTGATCGAGGATGGCAAGGTGACGCGTCCGGTGAAGGGCGCAACGCTGATCGGCAACGGGCCTGAAGCTCTGAAGTACGTGTCAATGGTGGGGAACGATCTCGCCCTCGACGAAGGAATTGGCACCTGCGGCAAGGCCGGGCAGAGCGTGCCTGTCGGTGTCGGCATGCCCACAGTAAGGCTCGATCGCATGACGGTCGGCGGAACAGGACAATAGAAACTATGGCAGTCGAACGCGAAAAAATGTACGAGTGCGAAGTCCGGCGTCGCCGAATCAAGGTCGGCGGTGGATACGAGCCCTATTGGAAGATCAAGAACGTCGCCGAGGCCCTGGTAGACGAAGACACCGACTTCCGCTGCAAGGATTGCTTCGGCGCGGTCAAGCTGCTTGGCCGTAACGGCAAGAACGGCAGCGTCGCCTACGTGGAGCACAAACTCACCGGCGACGCGGAATTCTGCCCCTCCGGCTTGCTGTTCAAAAAGGCCGCCGACGGCCGCGAACCGCGGCACTCGGCAAACCCGGTGGCGTAACCGCCCAAGCTCGTTGGTCATTCTGAGCGCAACTCGGAATTCTCCGTATTTCACTTTTACCCGCACCACACACAAAGGAGCCCTATGGCCGCCGAATCCGAAAAAATCTACGAGTGCCAGGTCAAACGCCGACGCCTCAAAGTCGGTGGTGGCTATGAACCCTTCTGGAAGCTCAAGTCCGTCAGCGAAGCCCTGGTTGACGACGACACGGAGTTCCGCTGCCCGGATTGCACCGGAGCCGTCAAGCTCCACCGCCATCACGTGCCGGATTCGCCTCCGCCCCACATCGCCCATAAGCTCAAAAGCGATTCGGAGTACTGTCCCGCCGGTCTCTTCTTCCGTAAGTCTACGGATGGCCGCGCGCCGCGTATGTCGGAGCACCCGGTCAGGTAGAATCTCACGTGAAAGTTCGCGATCTCTTGAAATAGCTGCACGCGGACGGCTGGTATCTTTCCCGCCAGACCGGAAGCCATCGCCAGTTCAAGCACCAGAGTAAGCCCGGACCGTCACCGTCCCAGGCATCCAAGCGATGAGTTCCATCCCAAAACGCTTCAGAGTATCCTCAAGCAAGCGGGGTTGAAGCCATGACGCGACGATACCTTGTCATCTACGAGAGCGGCCCAAGCAACATGAGCGGCTTTGCGCCCGATGTCCCCGGCTGCGCCAGTACCGGCCACTCGCTGGACGAGATGCGTACCAACCTCCGCGAAGCTCTCGAATTCCACCTCGAAGGTCTCGCGCTCGATGGTCAGCCTCTTCCTCAATCAATCACCCGTATCGCCGAAGTTCCAGAAGGCGGCTTCGCCGATTGGCTCACCGTCTCGCTGCCGGTCGCCGAGGCGATCTCAGCGTGAGTTCTGCCGAAGTGGGCCTGCAGCAGGGAATCTTTGCGCTGATCTCCGATAAACAGGGAATTAAGTTGAAGAACATTTCAGTCGACAAGAGTCTCAACTTCGATCTCGGTGTAGATGGAGACGATGCCGTCGAACTCTTCGAAGCATACTCAGCAAAGTTCCATGTGGACCTAACGCCTCTTGGCGAGGAATGGGATCGCTACTTCGGCCCGGAAGGGTTCAGCTCCTTCGGCATGTGGGAGTTAA
Source organism: Acidobacteriaceae bacterium (assembly GCA_036390355.1). Taxonomy (GTDB): domain Bacteria; phylum Acidobacteriota; class Terriglobia; order Terriglobales; family Acidobacteriaceae; genus Edaphobacter. Next base: position 12,224 of record DASWCA010000061.1, on the reverse strand, counting down.
TGACGCTCTTCCGAACAAAACAGCGCGGTCCCATGCTCCCCTTGCCGGTCTCTCGGCTGGTCGCCTCCGCGCATGAGGGCCGATGGATACCGCTGGCAGAGTAAACTCACCCGTGACCCCCGCGCGAAGCGATACACTATCCGTTAGCACCCCACGCCGAGTGCGGAGATCCCGTTGACCGATATTACTGCCACCACCCCCGACGAAAAGACCACGCCCGCAAACACCCCTGCGCCACCACACCACGAGGACAAAGAGACCGCGCTGGAGTCGCTTGCCTCCATCTGTACGGTTCTCGCCGTCGGCCTCTTTGTAATGACTTTCATCTTCCAGAACTTCGAAATTCCCTCTGCCTCCATGGAGAAGACGCTGCTCATCGGCGACCACGTCCTGGTCGACCGCATCACCCTCGCGCCCCCAGCGCACTGGGCCCCCTTCGTGCAGCATCGCGAAGTACGCCGCGGCGACATCATCGTCTTTCTCAAGCCTCACCCGGAGACCCCCGACCTCTATCTCGTCAAGCGCTGCATCGGCATTCCCGGGGACCGCATCCACCTCGAGCGCGGCGTCGTCTACCTAAACGGCGTCGCCCAGAACGAGCCCTACGCGGGTATGCCAAGAAGCGACGGCGATCCGGAGGACGCGTACATCCCTTATCGCGACGACTTCCCGTCCGACCTCGCCGGCATTGAGGAGCAGGCGAGCGCCAATAATGCCTCGCTCTGGGCCGTCGACCTGCCCAACCATGTCGTCAACGGAGATCTCATCGTCCCACCGGGCACCGTCTTTGCTATGGGCGACAACCGCACCAAGTCCCTTGACGGTCGCTTCTGGGGATTTGTCCCGCGCGAGAACATCGTCGGCCGCCCCATGTTCGTTTACTGGTCGTTCCAGACTCCGGCCGACCAGATCGAGAAAACATCGCTTGGCGACCGCGTCAGTTTCATGGGCCACATCCTCATCCACATCTTTGACGAGACTCGGTGGAAGCGCACCCTTCACATCATCCGTTGATAGTTCGAAAGACGCTTCCCGGAAAACGGCAGCCGATCCTTCCTCGTCTCAGCGTGAAAGAGCTGATTGCTCGTCCTCGTGCAGCGCCAGACCTCCTGGCCTATACACCGCGACACCGACGCCAGTTCACCCGGCAAGCTAGAATAAGCCGTCCCGGCAGATCGACTTTATGCATACGACCCACACCAATGACGAGGCTGATCTGGAAACTCACGCCGAATCTCGGGTCCAACGCCGCTTGATCGCGCTCCTCACCGTTCTGCTCGTCATCCTTCTGTTGGCCTTTGTGCCACCGCTCATCAACGTCAGCCGCTTCCAGCGACGTATCGCCCGCAATATCGGCAACGCCGTCGGCCGCCCGGTTCACTTCGATCGCGTCTCGCTCTCGCTTCTGCCGCTGCCTGGTTTTACGCTCGACAATTTCGTGGTCGACGAAGACCCCGCCTTCGGTTACGAGCCTATCCTTCGTGCCGACCAGGTTAACGTCACGTTGCGCATCAGTTCTCTGTGGGGCCGGCGCGTCGAGTTCTCAAAGATCGCCCTCATCACGGTCAATGAGCCGCCCGATGTCAACCTCGTCCATCGTTACGACGGCAAGTGGAACATCGAAAGTCTGCTGCTGCAGGCATCGCACATCGAGGCCGCACCGACGGCCCAGCGCTTCGCCGGTCCTGCCAGGCGCTTCCCCTATATCGAAGCGACCGGCGCCCGCGTAAACCTGAAGCTCGACCAGGAAAAGACTCCGTTTTCCCTCAGCGAAGCCGACTTCGCTCTCTGGCTGCCCGAAGCTCACCAGTGGCATCTTCGCCTCGAGGCGCGCCCCGTACGCACAGACACCAGCCCAGGAGACACCGGCATCATTCGCATGGAGGGCACGCTGGGTGGTCCAGACTCGCCGACAGGCGATCAGGCCAGCTCTCTTGCGCAAATTCCCATCAACCTGAGCGGAGCGTGGCGAGACGCTCAACTCGGGGGTCTCAGCCGCCTGCTGTTTGGGAGCGACGCCGGATTGCGCGGAGATTTTTCGCTTACGTTCGGCATTCTCGGCACAATCGGTCACAATGCCATCGTAAGTAACATCACGCTCAATAACGCTCGCCGCGCCGACTTCGTGCCACCCCGTCCGCTCTCACTCGAAGCTGCATGCCACGCCATCGCCGGGAGCACTTTCCATTCCTTCTCAGGCATTGAATGCCACTGGCCGCCCGCCGACTCCTCAGATCGGGGCATTCTTGTCCTCACCGCCGATCTGCCCGACGTTCGCCAGCCTCAATTAAGTTCCCTGCAACTCACCTTTCCAGCCCTGCCTGCTGCCACGTTCTTCGATTGGCTCGGCGTCGCGACTCCGCACCCTCCAACCGGCCTGACCGGTCCTGGATCCCTCGCTGGAAGCCTCCACTGGGGTTCAAGTCCCCAAGCGTCCACGTCCGGCAGCCCAAGCCCGGCGGCGCCAACCTGGACTGGTGAACTCGAATTCTCCAGCGGTTCCCTGGAAGTCGATCCGACCGGGCATCGAACGATTCCGCTCGGCGACGTTTTCCTCCGTTCCACACCGCCGCCTGCCGTCCCAGCCCCCCATACCCGCGGTGCACGCCCGGGAGCCCCGCTGGATTCGGAGACCCCGGATAGCTTCGACCTCCTTCCCATCTCGCTCACTCTGGGCGGAAAGCAGCCGGCAACCCTCGAAGGCCACCTCGACGACACTGGCTACACCCTCCACCTCACTGGCACCATTCTCTATGCCGACCTGCTCGCGGTTGGTAATGCGGTTCCGCAGCTGGGGGATGGCCTACCGGAGTTCCTTGACCGTTTCGCGGACTCAACGGCAGACCCCGGAGCGGAGCCACAAGCAGCGGGCAGTGGTCCAACCCACACGCTCCCCAGTGTTCCGATCCACGTCGACCTCACAGCTACCCGCGCCTGGGGCGGACCGCAAACCTGGCGCGAGACTCCCCAGCTGCCGGTGCATCCACACCGTACGTCGTCCAGATAACACACTTTGTAGGCAATTCTGAGGGATCCGCTGATCCGCAGTCTCCTTTGAATCCGGGATATCTCTACCAATTCTCATGTGGACGGACCACCCGAGCACAAAAACGACAAAAGTTGGGTGACTGGTCTTACACTGGATTCGTAGGCAATCTTTGCGAATGACTCCTGGGTCCAAGTCCGCCACACCGCGCGCTCCATTGCACCTGCTGGGACTGGCGTGTGCGATCGGGGTGTCGACCATCTACTTCAACCAGCCGCTTCTTCTGGAGATGGGGCAGAGCTTCGGGGCGAAGGCCGGCGCGGTAGGCTTCGTCGCTGTAGCCACGCAGGTCGGATACGCGGCGGGACTGCTCGTGTTCGTGCCGTTGGGCGACGTGCTGGAGCGCCGCGCGCTGATGATGAGGATGTATGCTGCCGTGGTGGTGGCGCTGCTTCTGGTGGCTGCGGCGCCGAGCCTTGCGTGGCTGCTGGCAGGGAGCTTCCTGCTGGGTATGTTGGCTTCCGTGACCCATATTGTGCTTCCCATCGCACCAGACCTGGTGACCGATCAGGAACGCGGGCGAGCCATTGGGACCGTGATGATGGGGCTCTTGATGGGGATTCTGCTGGCACGGAGCTTTGCCGGATGGGTCAGCCGGATTCCGGCGCATTTCGTCCATTCCTCGAACGCTCTTCTCAGGGGAGCTTTCGGCGTCATGGACGGATGGCGATATGTGTTCGTGATCGCGGCGCTGGTCAATGCAGCATTCCTTTTTCTGTTGGGCCGCGTGATGCCGAAGCTGCCGCCGAAGCAGGATTTGCGTTATCGGGACGCCATGCGCTCGCTGTGGACACTGTTCCGCAGCCAACCTCTGCTGCGCGAGTCGAGCCTGATTGGCGCGCTCGTCTTTGCCTCATTCAGTTGCTTCTGGACCACGCTGGCGTTTCTCCTGAGCAGCCATTATGGTCTCGGTCCAGGAGTCGCGGGCAGCTTCGGACTAGTCGGCGCAGCGGGCGCGCTGGTCGCTCCGGTTGGCGGCAGGCTGGCGGACAAGCGGGGCACGCGATGGGTGCTGACTGCAGGGATGACGCTGTTGGCTTTCTCCTACCTGCTTTTGTGGGCTGGCGAATGGGAAGGTTCTCAACTGTCGTTCTCGGTGCATATCGCTGTGCTCGTCATCGGCGTGATCCTGCTGGATATCGGCGCGCAGTTGACGCAGGTCGGCAATCAGACGCGCATCTTTGGGCTGGTTCCGTCGGCGCGGAGCCGGTTGAATACGGTTTACATGACCGTTTATTTTGCGGGCGCAGCGGTTGGTTCCGCGCTCTCCACGATTGCCTGGGTGCGTTGGAAGTGGGAAGGTGTTTGCGGTCTGGCTCTGAGTTTCATTGCGCTTGCCGCTTTGCGTCATGCCCTTGGCTCCCGGGTGTCGGAGACGCACAGTTTGGAGCAGCGAAGCGATCGCGCCTCGATCGAAACAGTGGTGGAAGTCTAGAGCCGCGGCTCATCTCTTCAGCAGGTCGACTGGCTGGTTCACGTCTTCGATCCGGAAGTAGCTTGCAAGGCTCGGGTGGCGCTTTGCGACGGCGAGATACATCTCCCAGGCGACTCGGCGATAGCTGAAGTGGCCGGCGACGCCGGAGCGCAGTTCGGCGATGTAGAGGGCTTCGGCGAAGTCCATTTTGAACATGGCTCGGACGCGCGTGCCGAGCGGGAGGAGGTAGGCGGCTTCGGCGTTTCCAGTGGAGTTGGAGGTGGTCCGATCCCAGGTCTCAGAATCGAGACCTGGGGCACCCGGCTCAGAATGACAATCCAAGTCGGGGAGGTCGCGGAGGGTGCGGTAGGCGGCGTGGGCTGCGTCCATTGCGGCGGTATAGGTGTCGTGCAGGCCGGCTTCGGCGAGCGTGGGTTGACCCGGGCAGACTGGCTCTTCGTAGCCGTGGAGGTCGGTGTAGTCCTGGATGAGCTGGACGCAGCGGCGATGGCGGTGCATATCGCGGAAGCCGCCGATGTCCATGAGGATGTCGAATTTGAAGCTCTGGCCGGCGGAGAAGGTTCGGGGCAACTCATCGTGGCGGCCGCGATGCTTTGTGCCAAGGGCGATGATCTCCGCGACGCGACCCGCGCTCAGGGCTGACACGGCGCGCTGGAGCTGACGCCAGGAGTAGTGGCACTCGGGATAGAGCAGGGAGGTGGCGAGCTCGACTTCAAGCGAACCTGCGTCTTCGACGAGATCGACGACGGGAGCGGGCTCGATCGGCTGGCCGGACATCAGTTCGGCGGCGGCGGCGCGGAGTTCCTTGCGGGAGGCGATGGTGTAGTCGATGGGCGCGGCGTATTTGACCAGCGTCGGCGCGGTCTTGACTTCGCGCATAAGGGATTCGGAGACGCGGCAGCCGCAGGCGTCGTCCACTGAGCTGACTTCAGAGCAGAGAACGCGGGCCGCTTCGTGCTGGACGTTCCATGCGGGTTCGGCTGCGGCGGATTTGAGACGCTCGCCGAGGGCGCGAACTTCAGCGAACTCGCTGGTGAGAAGGCGCGAGATTTGATTCTCAAGAGTGCGGGCGCTGACGATCTGGCCGAGCGACGTGTTGGTTGCGAGCGGGAGGAGGTACCGCGCAACGTCGAAGGCGCGGGCCTTGAGCGTGCGAACATAGGCGTCTTCCTTCATCTCGGCGGGCTGCGGGATTGCGCTCTTGAGGGCCTCCAGCATTTCGGCGCCGACCTTGTCGTAGGCGGTGAAGAGGGATGCGATCGAGGCGGTGTAGCTGGCGGTACGCTCGCCGAGTGCCGGCGTGTACCAGCCCGACTTGCGGAAGTTCTGGTACCGGGTGGAGCGTTCCTGGCCGTCCCAGCGCTGCTCGTCCACCAACGCAATTGCGGCGAGTAAAGACAGGCGCTCGATGGCGAACGGGATGTGCGCGAGGTCGGCGATCGAGCGATGTCCGTACTGGAAGTAGAAGGTGTTGAGGAACTGCTCGGCGCGCTGCGAGCTGATCTCGCTCAGCGACTCCCGCATGGAAAGAGAGGAGCGCGAGTACTTCGCCATGGCGTATGCGAGCACTTCGGGGTCTGCGCCGTGGATCGCATAGACATCGGTCTGGTTCGCGGGCGCGGCGGTTGCGGGCTTTGGATCGGCGATAGCTGGTTGAGTGTCGGACATGTCTGAGCAAGGATATTCCATCTCGCGGGTTGTGATTGCGAAGGCTGTGGAACTCCGTGTTGGGCGCTCTTGATTCATGCAAATGTTTTTCCGGATTGGTAACTTGCAGCTTGAGACCCTTGATGACTTCCTCAGTTTGCCGATTGCCAGTGCGACAAGTGGGGGTACCCCCCCCGGGGGTTGGTGGTCTTAAGTCGCTTGTTTACAATGATATGCCAAAATTGCTCCTCGCAAATATTTGATTCCATGGGTGTTATAGGCAAATATTTCATTCGATTGTACTTATCCTGAGAATCGTTAGAGCAGAGGCCTTACGGTCATGGTTTCCGACGGAAAGGGTTGGAAGTGTGGTAACGGCAGGTCCGGCCTGAGTCACCCCTCGGGCACGACGCTGGTTGTTGTTTGATCCTTCTTTAATTGTATCGCGCGTGTCAAACAGCATTCAGTGTTTTGACTGTTCTACTGTTTGCGGGTGGCGAGTTCAGCGGCTTTCGCTGCGCCTTGCACGGAGCCACGGCGGTTGGGAGCGTTGGTGAGTGCGGTCTGAAATTCCTTAAGCGCGAGGGCGGGGTGGCTCTGCTCCAGCAGCAGGTCGCCGAGTTGTTCGCGTGCGGGGATGATCGGGCCGGGGGTGACGGGAAGCTTTTCGATTGCGTCTTCCTGGTCGGCGGCGGCGCGGAGCAGGGTCGCGGCCTGATCGGGCTTGCCGTCGGCCTGAGCTGACCAGGCCAGAACCTCCTGCCGCAGGATGCCGGCCTGGGTGGCCCAATAGGAGTTGCGGGCAGTGCGAAGCTGTTCCTCGATCTGCTGCAGGCGATCCGTCTGGGTGTGGGTTTCGCTGGCGCGTCCGGTGCGGGCCAATCCTACGCCGCAGGCCCAGACCGCAATTGCGATGGCTGCTGGCGCGGCGCCAGTGGGAGGATCGATAGCGGCTGCTTCGGCCCATTGATTCCGCTCGACCGCGTAGCGAACGGGTATAGCTGTGGAGGCGTAGGCGATCTTGAACTCGGTTGCGTTTCGGTTGGCCATGCTGTTGAGTTGCTGAATGACCTGGGCGGCTTCCTGATCGCGCCCGGTCTGGAGATAGGCATACACGAGATAGTCCATTGCGTGTAGTTCTTCGCCGAGGTCGCCCTGGCGGTGGGCGGCTTCGCGGGCTGCAAGGTTGGAGGCGATGGAGTCGTCCCACAGGCCGAGCTGGGTGAAGATGTGCGACGGCATGTGCAGGGCGTGGGGCGCGGAGGGCGCGATCTGCGAGTAGGCGCGGGCCGGGGCCAGGCCTTTGGGTGCGAGTTCGGCGTTGTCGTAGGCGTGGATGAGGTAGTGAGGGATCCCGGGGTGCTCCGGATAGATGCGGTACAACGGCTCGAGCAGGGCGGCGGCCTGTCTCTGTTTGGCGTGGGTCTTGTCGGACGGAGACTCATTCGCCAGGAGGGCGAGCGCGTAGAAGACTTGCGACTCGATGTCGTTCCTGTTGGACGACGCAAGTTGGGCCATGGCCTGCTCGTAGCTGGTGACGCGCGTGCGGTAAGGGACGGTGGCGGTGTCCGTGTAGATGACGCTGAGTGCGTGGATGAACTGGCGCTCGCGTTCGGAGGATGTTGGGATCTGCTGTGCGAGCTGGATTTCCTTTTGAGCGATTGCAATGGTGACGGGCGGGAGCTGCGGCTCCCATAGCTCGTGGAAGTGGGTCATGGCGATTCCCCAATGCGCGATGGCACACTGCGGATCGGCGGTAACGACATCCTGGAAGGCGTGTTCGGCGGCGGTGTAGGCGAAGGAGTGGAGCAGGGCGACCGCGCGGTTGAACGGCTGCTGTTCGTCCGGCGCGCAGGAGATGGGAAACGATACTTTGCCCAGCTTTTCAGGTGCCGGATGGTCGTGCATTTCCTGCGCGTGCGCGACGGGGAAGAGGAACGGCATGACGAGCAGGATTCGCGAGAGATTGAGCATCCTTTGCCTCCCGGGTTATTTGCAGGTAGAGAATTGTATATGGCTCAGGGCGATGGCGGTTTTTCAGGAACGTACCAGGTTCCAGGTACTAGGTTCCGGGTTTGGTAGCTGGTACTTGTTTATCAGCTATCGGCTTTCAGGTGAGGTGTGAGGGCGGTTGGGATGCGGTCGGGGTAGTCGGAGATGATGCCGTCGACGCCGAGGTCGATGGCGTGCTGTATGAGCCTGGGTTCGTTGACGGTATAGACGAATACTTCAATGCCGGCTGCGTGAAGCGTGGCGATGAACTCGGCGGTTGCGAGCTCGAACGGCAGGCCCGCCATGTTTGCGCCGGCGTCGTGTGCGAAGGCGGCGTCTACGAACGGGACGAACTCGATTAGCGCCATGGTTGTTGCGAGCGGGTCGATTTTGCGGATTGCGAGAATCTCCGCGTGCAGGAAGGACGCATAGATGACGGGACCGGAGAAGGCGGAAGATTGCACTGCATGATGGATAGCTGGGCCGGTGCCTGCGGCTTTGGCTTCGAGCATTAGGCCGGCATGCCCGCTGGTAGCTGCCAGTACGGCTTCGAGAGACGGCACGCGTTCGCCGTTGCCGGCGTCGAGCAACTGCAGTTCATCCCAGGTGAGGCTGGAGACCGGGCCGCTGCCATTGGTGGTGCGGTCCACACGCTCGTCATGCATCACCACCAGGCGTCCGTCACGGGTGCGCTGGACGTCGACTTCGATGAAATCGGCACCCAGCGAGATTCCTTTGCGGATGGCGGCGAGGGTGTTCTCCGGGGCATGACCGGCGGCGCCGCGATGGCCGACGCGGAGAATCAGCTGGCGATTCGCCGAAGGCCCGGGCGCGAGTGCGGGGGTGTCTTCCAAGGCTATTGATTCCTCCGGTACCGGCGAATGAATCCTTGTGGAAGTGTTGTCTGCCAGACAGACAGGTGACGCCATTCAGGCTTTTCATTCGTCCATCTATCGACGTGAACCCGTCGAGGGCGAATTTCTTAGAAGATTCAGGTTACGCTTTGGGTTCTGAAAACATCCAATAGCTGCCTGCACGAAGTTCGCAAGTGTGTCGAAGGAATTGGCATCAGCCGTGAAGTAATTTGCAGGAGAGCCGGGTTAAGGGATTTGCGAGAAAGGATTTTCTGCCATGCAGCAGGAGACCCCGCAACAGGGATACGAAGAGGCGTACGTCGATGTGGTTGGCGCTCGCGTGCATTATCTGCACGCTGGAAGCGGTCGGCCGATGCTGCTGATCCACGGACTGGTGGGATCCAGCGCAAATTGGCGGAATAATATCGAAGCTCTCGCCGAGAACGCCAGTGTCTATGCGATTGACCTGGTGAACATGGGCAAATCGCAGCGGGTGGGGGGGCTGGACGCTGGATTAAGGGCGACGGCTAATCGCATCGTCGCAGTGATGGACGCGCTCGATCTTGCACAAGCCGATATTGTCGCGCACTCGCATGGGGGAGCGGTCGCGCTGATGCTGGCGGCGCTGCATCCGAGTCGTGTGCGGAGGCTGATCCTGTTCGCGCCCGCCAATCCGTATAGCCGGTCGAGCGACATGATGGTGCGGGTCTACAGCACTCGGTGGGGCGAGTTTCTGGCGCGGATGCTGCCGTATCTTCCCGCTCCGATTCAGCGGATCGCTCTGGGGGAGATGTATGGAGGCGCCCACCGCGTTGTCGATCGCTGCCTGCAGGAGATTGTCGACGGACTGCGAAGCCCGGGCACATTGCGCCACGTGCTCTGCATTATCCAATGCTGGTTTGTGGAGATGGCCAAGCTGAAGACCGTACTTCGCCGGGTGAGGCGGATTCCGACGCTGCTGGTGTGGGGCGATTGCGACTGCACGGTGAGTCTGAGCTCGGGCATCAAGCTAAACCGCGTGCTGCGCTGCTCCGAACTGATCGTGCTACCGGGTGGCCATTCCGTGTTTGAGGTGACGCCGGAGGAATCGAACCGGATCATGGTGGAGTGGCTTGGCCGGCCTTCGCTGTTTGGACGGCGGTTGCGCAAGGGGCGCAGCACTGCTCCGGTTGCCGGAAGTACCGCGCAAACAGCCTCGGTGAGGCGTTTGTCGCACGGGACTTAAGGCGGCACGGATACATCCATCTTGAATTGCGCCCGTCGCTTATACTTCAACGGACCTCTTCCGGAGTGGATCATGGGTTCAGGCGCAGTGTTACCTGCCGATCAGCCGTTGTATGAGCTTGTGCGCGGGGCAGCTCCGGCGACGATTCCGGAGGTGATCGAGCGGATGCAGGCCATCGACGCGCTGCTGCAGGTGAGCGATGGAATCAAGTGGTTCAACCGGCTTTACCTGATGGTGACGCAGCAGGTCGATCTCGAGCCGCCGGGTGGGACGTGGCAGAGTCCGGTGTGGTTTGCCAGTCTCGATGTGAACTTCGCGGCTCTCTACTTCGGTGCGCTTCGCGGCTTTCTTTCCGGAGAGGCCGTGCCCAACGCGTGGCGGGCGTTGTTTGAGGCCCGGTATCGGATGGACGTGGATCGGATTCAGTTTGCGCTCGCGGGGATGAATGCGCACATCAACCGGGACCTGGCACTGGCTCTGCTGGCGACGGATGCGGGGTTGAACGTCGTGCCTGCGGCGGACAGCGCGGAACATGCGGACTATCAGGCTGTGAATGGGCTGTTGAACTCTGTGATGCCGGCTGCGCTGACGATGCTGGCGACGGACGTACTGGGTGTCCTCGCGCAGGATACGGGGAAGATCGGCCGCGTGCTTGCCTTCTGGGATATCTGCAAGGCGAGAGAGCTTGCCTGGGATTTTGCGGATCACTTGCGAAGTCTGCCCGGGCTCAGCCGCGACGCAGCGCTGTATGCGCAGGACGCGATGACTGGAGCGCTGGGGCGGGCAATTCTCAGTGCGGTCTAGTGGGCGTGAGGTCTCCGGAACAGGTGCGTTCCGTATAATCAGGCGTCGTAAGGAATTACGAACGGGATTTGGAATGGAGATTCAGTGAGTACATTGCAGGGGCGGGTTGCGCTCGTTACTGGAGCATCGCAGGGGATTGGACGGGCGTGTGCGCTGGCGTTGGCGGAAGCCGGCGCGACGGTGGCGCTATGCGCTCGGAATGAGGCGAAACTGGCCGAAGTGGCGGCGGAGATCAACGGCTACGCTGCGCAGCTAGCCGAGGCGACCGGTGAGATCGAGGTGGCCGCAGCCATCTGCGGCGGGGCGGCGAGTGCGGGCATGGTGGAGCCCGTTGCCGGATCAGCGCATGTGTTTGCGTTGGATCTGGCGAGCGAGGAATCGATTAAGGAGTGCGCGAAGGCGGTGATTGCGCAGTTGGGTAAGGTTGAGATCCTGGTGAACAACGGCGGGATCACGCGCGACATCCTGGCGATGCGGATGAAGAAGAAGGACTGGGACGATGTGCTGGCGACGAACCTGACGGGCGCGTTCCTGATGACGCAGGCGGTGATGCAGTCGATGCTGAAGGCGCGCTGGGGACGGGTGATCAACATCACTTCGGTAGTTGGCGAGACCGGGCAGGCGGGGCAGGCGAACTATGCGGCGTCGAAGGCGGGGCTGATCGGGCTGACGAAGTCGCTGGCGCGGGAGCTGGCGAGCCGGACGATTACGGTGAATGCGGTGGCTCCGGGGTATATCGAGACGGCCATGACGGCGGTGCTGACGGAGGAGCAGAAGTTGGCGATGACGTCGCATATCCCACTGGGGAGGGTGGGGACGGACCGGGATATTGCGGCGGCGGTGGCTTTTCTGGCGTCGGAAGAGGCTGGATACATTACCGGGCACACGCTGGATGTGAATGGCGGGATGTATATGGGGTGAGGCAGGTTCAAGGTTCAAAGTTCGAGGTTCGAGGGAAAAGACCTTGAACCTCGAACCTAGTACCTCGAACCTGGCTTTCGGGGAACCTTGGGTGGTGCGGGAATCGTGGGATGTTACGAAATAGTCATTGACCTGAGGAGCGGGGATAGTTACTTTGTTGTCAATGTCTGATATGCAAACACTTCCGACGCCCTTGAGCAGCCTTCCGCCCGTAACCACGATCGCGATGAACATCGGTGGGACCATCCGCGCCTATCGATTGCAAAAAGGGATGTCGCAGGGCGACATCGAAAAGCGGAC
>DASWCA010000060.1:0-6463 GCA_036390355.1 Acidobacteriaceae bacterium | reverse complement strand
CTTTCAGCTTGCGGATCATCCGCTTCCTTTGGGTCTTCTGGCAGAGGAGAAAGCGTCCGTCTCTGGTCTTGCCGCAGTAATGCGTGAAGCCCAGGAAGTCGAACACCTCCGGCCTTGCCCTGCCCTTGCGCCGACGGTTTTCTTCAGCAAACCGTCCGACTCGATCAGCCGCGTCTTGTCCTCATGGAGATGAAGACCGAACTTGGACAGTCGCTCCGCCAAGGCCGCCGTCATCGTCTCCGCATCCTGCCGTCGCTGGAATAGGAGCAAGTAGTCGTCGGCATATCGGACCAGCCGTACCTGACCGGTCGCATGCCTCCGCTTCCACTGCTCCACCCAGAGATCGAGCACATAATGCAGGAAGATGTTGGCGAGCAGCGGGCTGATGCCCGCGCCCTGGGGCGTTCCTTCCACCGTATCGGCGTACACGCCACCCTCCAGGATGCCGGCACGGAGCCATTGGCCAATCAGCCGCAGGACTCTCGGGTCGGCAATCCTGTGCGCCAGCATCCGCAGCAGCCAGTCGTGGTCAACGCTGTCAAAGTATCTGCGGATGTCGGCATCGAGTACCCAGTTCACCGGCTCCGTCGTGATGGCTTCGCGCACCACCCGCAGCGCCTGATGAGCACTGCGTCTGGGTCGGAAGCCAAAGGAGCAATCGAGGAAGTCGGCTTCATAGATGGCGCTCAAGACCTCCGCCACCGCGCCCTGGACGATTTTATCTTCCAGCGCGAGGATGCCGAGAGGCCGCTGACCGCCGTCAGCCTTTCGGATGTACGTCCGGCGAACCGGCAACGGCCGATAGCGGCCGCCATGGACCCTGTCGGCTAGATCGCGAAGATTACCTTCGAGGTCTTGCCCGTAGGATTCCGCTGTCACCCCGTCTACCCCGGGCGCCGCCTGCCGCCGCAGCCGTCGATACGCCCTTTCGAGCGCAGCGAGGTTGACCTAATGCCCCCAAATATCCATTGAGTATCCGTCGTCGCATTGAACGGAGGTGGGTTGAATGCATCAGGTCGCTAGCAAGTTTTCGGCCACCTTTTCTGCGGCACCTTTTCTGCGGCACCAACGAGCCCATCATCGCTGCCATCTAAAACCCATGCAGTGCAAAGTCCATTTGCCGAGCGGGCGTTAGTTGCGATTTGGTCTCGGCGGGTGGACGCTGTCGGCCGCGGGCACAACGGAGAGCAGCATGAGCAAGGTAAGTCTCGACAATCGCCACCGCAACAAGGACGGCGAAATCAGCGGCAAACACGGAAACACGCTCATCCGCACGTTGCGTAAGGTTTACGGGCAGAGTTTCGCATTTGGCTATCCTGAGACCGAGAAGCTGAGCGAGGTTCTACTCAAGCTGAACGAGACGTCGCTGAGCCAGCTCCGCCGCGATCATGAGACCGGCCACCTGGAGCACAAGATCGCCAGGGCTTCGAAGTAAGGCCGCGACCTGAATGGCAAAGACCCTACTTTCGATGCAGGATTTGCGGTGGCGGGCCTTAGCAGAAATCCGAAAGCAGCCGGGTTGTTCGGACGTTCAGGGCATCGCAATTAATCGCGTCTCGGATCCGCACGCTGAGAATAATTGGTCCCTGTGTGTGCTGTCCGCGGGCGCCGCTGACGCCAACACAGCGGCGCGCGCCGCACTCCATGTCCAAAGCGTTTTGCGCCGCGATTATGATCTGATGCGGATTGACCGCACGGAACAGCGGAGGGGTAATCCAAATTATTTGGATGTCTGCCCGCCCGTTATGCGACAGTGACGGGAACAACGGACAATATGAACACGATCGACCAACTGACTGAGCATGATCGGATCGAACTCCTAGCACGCGCACAGGACGCGTGGGATCGCGCGCCGCAAAACACAATGAGAGCGGTTTTCGAATGGCGTGGGAAGAACTACGTCGTCTCTCACTCGTCGATTCATTTGCGCATTCACACCGAGGAAGGCATCAAAGTCTACTGAACGATCCGGCAAGGCCGCCTCGCACTTCGCGATGCAAATGCCTGTGTCCGTGTGCGGGCAGCGCGCTTCCTGCCAGCGCTCGCGCGGCCGGCGATAGTCGGGGAACATCCGCGCGAGTGACATGGTCAGTGCTGGTGCTCGGGCTGATCAATCGGCATGAGAACGCACTGCACGTCGTCGCGGGTCAGCCGCTTCGGCAGGGCGTGCATCAGCGAAGCCTTGAACTGCTCGCAATGCGCCTGATCATGCCAAGCGCCGTAGGACTGCAGCAGTTGGCCGTCGTCTCGCCACGTGCAGACATGTCAGGACGGCTGCCTTATGGGCGCGTTCCAGTTGGTTCGCAGAACCGGTTTGCCTTCAAATTGCTCGATGGCGGGCTTAAAGCGTTCGGACAGCCCGCCCAATCATCGCAACGTCGATACGGATCAGCAAGCGGGCCTCATGAGGGAGGAATCCGATGAAGGCACATGCGCCTAGCCGCAGGGATTTCCTGTGCAGCACCAGTTTCGTCGCCGTTGGACTGGCGACGGGTGGCTACATGATCCTCGCCCCGGACTATGCCTGGGCGTTGTCCACCACTGCCCTGGACGCGCACACCGCGCAGACGCTGCTCGTCATGGCGCGCCAGTTGTTTCCGCACGACCGCCTGGGCGATCAGTACTACGCCACCGTGGTCGAGGCCGTCGACAAGCAGGCGGCGAGCGACGCGGCGCTGCGCAAGCTTCTCACCGACGGTGTCGCGCGGCTCGATGGTGCGCGCGGCATTGCGTGGGTCCAGCTCAGCAACGGCGCCCGCAATGCGGTGCTCAAGACCGAGGAGGCCGGCGAGTTCTTCTCCACCATGCGCACGGCAACGATCAACAACCTCTACACCAATCCGTTGGTCTATCGCTTCTTCGGTTTCGAAGGATCGTCGGTCGAGCACGGCGGCTACATCGACCGCGGCTTCGACGACATCGGCTGGCTCCCCAACGCGTGACCGGAGGATCGATCAATGGCCAAGACATTTGATCTCAAGGATGACTCGGTTGTTGTGGTGGTCGGTTCGGGCGCGGGCGGCGGGACGCTGTCCAACGAGCTCGTCCAGCGCGGCATCAATGTGGTGTGTCTAGAGGCGGGGCCGCGGCTCGGCCTCACCGACATCATCAACGACAACGGCGCCATGTTCAACCGCCTGAGCTGGCTCGACAAGCGCGTCGGCACGGGCGATCTCAACGCGACATTGCCGCTCTGGGTCTGCAAGACCGTGGGAGGAACGACCGTGCATTGGGCGGGCGCGTCGCTGCGCTTCCAGGAGCACGAGTTCCGCGTGCGCACCGTGTACGGTAATATGCCCGGTGCCAATCTTCTCGACTGGCCGACCACGCTGCAGGAGCTCGAGCCGTTCTATGCACGAGCCGAGGACAAGCTGGGCGTCACCGGCACGAGCGACATCCCGCGCCTGCCTGGGAACAACAATTTCAAGGTGATGGCGGCCGGCGCCAAGCGGCTGGGATACACGCAGGTCCACACCGGAAACATGGCGATCAATTCGCAGCCGCGTGACGGCCGGCCGGCCTGTCATCAGATCGGTTTTTGCATGTCGGGCTGCGCCATCGGCGCCAAATGGTCGACGCTCTACACCGAGATACCGAAGGCGGAGAGTACCGGCCGCTTCGAGATCCGGCCCGACAGCATGGTAGTCAAGATCAACCACGACACCAGCGGCAAGGTCACGGGCGTCGTGTACGCCGACAAGACCGGAACCCTGCAAGAGCAGAAGGCGCGCGTCGTCTGCGTTGCCGGCAATTCGGTCGAGACCCCGAGGCTCCTGCTCAATTCGCAGTCGTCGAAGTTCCCGAACGGGCTCGCCAACTCCTCCGGCCAGGTCGGACGCAACTACATGCGGCACATGACGGGCACGGTCTATGCCATCATGCCCGGGCGGGTGAATTTCGACCGCGGCACCCAAATGGCGGGGATCATCAAGGACGAGTCGCGGTATGATCCATCGCGCGGCTTCGCCGGCGGATACGAGATGGAGACCTTGCCTGGCTTCGGGCTCGCCGGCGTAGCGTCCAACACCGTTGCGGGCGCGTGGGGTCTCGACTACGCAAAGGTGATCGAGATGTACGATCATTTCGCCGGCATGTGGCTCGTCGGCGAGGATCTGCCGCAGGCGGGCAATGGCGTCGCTCTGCATCCCACCGAAAAGGACAAGCACGGGATGCCGGTACCGGTGGTGCACTTCAAAGACCACGCCAACGACGTCGCCATGCGCAACCATGCCTACAAGGCCGGAACGGCGGTCTACCAATCGCTCGGCGCCACGCAGGTGTTCGAGCTGCCGCCATTCCCCAGCACGCACAACATGGGCACCTGCCGCCAGAGCGAGAAGGCGCAAGACGGCGTCTGCAACAAGTACGGCCTGACCCACGATGTCGCCAATCTGTTCATCTCGGACGGCAGCCAGTTCACGACCGGCGGGGCCGAGAACCCGACGCTGACCATCGTGGCGCTCGCGATCCGGCAAGCCGACTACCTGGCCGACCAGTTGAGCAAAAACCAGATGTAGGACACACGCGCGGCGGGCCGGTGCATCGCGGGGCGGTCGCATCTGGTCATGATGAGCAGCAAATTCCTCCCTCCCCCCGCGAAGCGGCGGGGAGGGATGGGGTGGGGGCGCCCTCTTCCCCACGAGGTCAGATCAAGTGCGACGTCCATGCACGATCGCGTGGAAACCGGCGCTTGTGGACGCCTGTAGGGTGCTCTGGCGTGCAGTTGCGCGCCCGAAGAGATTCGAACTCCTGACCTCCGGATTCGTAGGCTGGTGTCCCTGTCAGAGGTTCGGACCGTCTTGGTCTTCGACTTCTGCTCCGGGTCGTGTGTCACGAGCGTAGCCGGTCCAAACGGCGACGCGCAACTGTACGAGAGATGAAGGAGGCCCCTTCGGGTTCGGCAATCAGGTGCTGATCCCAAGCCACTGCAAGCTGCTACGGCCAAAAGCGGTGGTGGTGAGCGTTGCAGTCAAGTCTGGGCAGGAAGTCCAGGCGGCAAGGTCGAGAGAGGCGAGTGCAAGCAAACCGTCGATGAAGTGTCGAAAGCGGATTAGGCGATGTCAAAACCGGGGGATGACCCTTCCCCCGGGATTAGCTCGGGGGATGCCTGATACGGCCCGGGCGGCATCCGGCATGTAGGCGGCGCGAAGCTCGACCAGGCTTTCGTATGGAACGTGAGAACCTGCACTGCGTCACACCGCTCGCCTTCAATGGGCGGCGTGAAGGGACAAGCCACAAGCGGCGCCAATCGCGAGGGCGAGAGTACCGACACGCAGGGCAGGGACGGAGCAGCCCGTAGTAGCATTGAAGGTCCTGTAATGGGGCTGGAGCCAAGGGGCTGCGTTGTTCAGCCTTGGCCATGGGCCAACTGGTGACAGGACGAACCCATGGACGAGGCAAAGCCGTTTCTGATCCCCAAGCGGGAAGTCTGGGAAGCCTTCAAGCGTGTGAAGGTTAACCAGGGAGCGGCTGGCGTAGACGGACAATCGATCGAAGACTTCGAGGCCACCTGTCGGGCAACCTCTACAAGCTCTGGAATCGAATGTCCTCAGGGAGCTACTTCCCCCCGCCGGTGCGGCGCGTCGACATTCCGAAAGCAAGTGGTGGCATCAGGCCGTTGGGCATTCCAACGGTTGCCGACCGCATCGCTCAGGAAGTCGCTCGCCGATATCTGGAGCCGATCTTGGAGCCGGTGTTTCATCCGGACTCCTTTGGCTATCGGCCCGGCAAATCTGCGATTGATGCAGTGGCGAAAGCCCGCGAGCGCTGCTGGCGCTACGACTGGGTGCTCGATCTCGACATCAAGGGCTTCTTCGATAGCATCGACTGGGAGCTTCTGCTCAAGGCGGTCCGCCAACATACGGACTGTGCTTGGGTGCTGCTTTACATCGAGCGCTGGCTGAAGGCGTCCGTGCAGATGGAGGATGGCAGAGTCGTGCCGCGACAGGCGGGAACGCCACAGGGCGGGGTGATCTCGCCGCTGCTGGCTAACCTGTTCCTGCACTACGCGTTCGACAAATGGATGGCGCGGAAGTTCCCGCGCATCCCCTTCGAGCGCTATGCGGACGACGTGATCTGTCACTGCAGAACCAAGGACGACGCACGGGCCCTGTGGCGTGCGATTGCCGACCGCTTTGCGGCCTGCAAGCTGGTTCTTCATCCCGAGAAGACGAGGATCGTCTACTGCAAGGATGTGAACCGGCGCGGCGACCACCCGGACATCCACTTCGATTTTCTGGGCTACCAGTTCCGAGCCCGAAAGACGATGTGGGTCAAGCCGGACAGGCGCATCTTCGCACACAGCTTCCAGCCCGCTGCCAGCCCAAAGGCATTGACGCGCATCAGCCGCGATATCCGCAGCTGGGCGCTTCATCATCGCAGCGACAAGTCCCTGACCGAACTGGCCCAGATGTACAACCCGTGCATCCGCGGCTGGATCACCTACTACAGCCACTTCTATAGG
>DASWCA010000059.1:0-7770 GCA_036390355.1 Acidobacteriaceae bacterium | reverse complement strand
GTAGTCCGACATAACCGCGTTGTACGGCCGCGTCGGGCTGAAACTGCGACGCGCACCGGATTCGCGTCGCGCGGCCGCCGCATAGCTCCACATCGACCGCACTCCCACGTAATAATAATAATCGCCCCTCCCCCGGCAGGTCCGTGGAAGCGAACGATAGCCGCGGGCACACACGTCCCCCGAAGCACGGCGCTTTTTCTGGAGGACTGGTGGGCGGCATGGCTCGAACCCACGGCCTCCTCGTTGCGAGCGAGGTAGCAAATCTAAAAAGGCGTGGTGCTGCAACCACTTCCGTCTTTTAGAGACCCTCTGAACTGGGCAACTTGGGCAACCCAAACGTGTTTCCTATGCGCGATTCTTCTTTCACTGAAAAAAATTCCTCCGGAGTCTCCGCTCTTAAACATCGAAAAATCGCCCGGCGTAAGTTCTGATTGTCGATGTCGCATTCCAACACTAGGAGGGAGGGGTCAAGCGGGAACTTCCTGACCCCGAAGCCAAGAACCTCAGGGGTTGGGGGGGTGGTTCGTGTGGCTTCAGGAGCACGCTACGTTAGCCGCTCGCCGGTGTCAAGGAGCGTTTTTTCATCATCCAGAGAATTCTTCGGGGACCGACCGCGCTTGAAACCCTTCGCGGGGTCACTGACACGACGGAGGTGGTCATCGGCGAGAGTAGCGAGCTGGATTTCGCCGCCATTCGCTACTATTTTTCGCGGTTCGTCGTCGGGTGGGCGATCAGTTGTTGACAGACAGGTTCGACGCGCCCAACATCTCTGTCAGATAAGTCTGTCAGATAAGCTGGGGAGGCTACGATGTTGAACCGGCGCCAGTTTCTTTCAGCAGCCGTCGCTACAGGCGCGGCGATGCTCGCACGCGTTCCGAGAGCGTTTGCAGCAAAATACGACCTGATCATCAGGGGCGGGCGCGTCATCGACCCCTCCGTCAGGCTCGATGCGATCCGCGACGTGGCCATCTCGGGAGGCCGCATCGTCGCGGTTGAATCCACAATCGCGGGCGACGCAGCCGACACCATCGACGCGCGCGGCAAGCTCGTGGTCCCAGGTCTGCTCGACGTCCACACGCATACCGCGCGCTCTGCCGAGGGGCCCGGACTCGTGCTGCAGGACGGTGTGACCGGGTGGATCGATGCGGGAACGCAAGGGGCCGATCGCATCGGCGAGACGATTGCCGTCGCGCGATCGGCGCCGCAGCAGGGCCGCGTGCTGATCAACATCGGACGCGCCGGCATCCTGCCGGAAGGCGATACGATGGACCTCAAGCGCGCCGACGTCGGTGCGGCGCACGACGCCATCGCCAACAACCGCGACTTCATTGTCGGTGTCAAGGCGCGGCTGTCGCGGGATGTGGCCGGGGCCAACGATTTCGAGGTGCTTCGGCGCGCGCAAGAAGTGGCCAGCTCCTTCGGCCTGCCCGTGATGATCCACATGGGGCAGACGATCTCGCCGTTTCCCAAGCTCGTCGACCTGTTGAAGCGCGGCGACATCGTCACCCACATGTTCGCGCCGCCGCCCAACAGCATCATCGACGATAGCGGCCACATCCTGCCCGAAGTGCTGGCGGCGCGGCGCCGCGGCGTGTGGTTCGACGTTGGAAATGGGCAGACCGGGCACATGAGGTGGGACACCGTTGCCGCGATCATGAAGGCCGGATTCTGGCCCGATACATTCTCCACCGACTGGAACGTGAACGCTCATCAAACGGGGGTCATCGACCTTGCCAACTGCATGTCGAAGCTCTTCGGTTACGGCATGACCGTCGACCAGGCCATCGCGCGCGCCACCGTGAATCCCGCGCGCATCTTTCCGTTATTCAACGACCGCGGTACGCTCAACGTGGGCGGGCCCGCCGACGTGGCGCTGCTCGAACTGCGGAAGGGAAACTTCGAATTCCTCGACAACTACAAAAATACGATCAAGGGCACCCAGAGGCTCTTCCCGAGTGGGACCGTGCTCGCCGGCAAGCGCGTCCGCCGCGCGTAGCGGGTGCGGGCCGGATTCGCCATTTCGAAAGGGCGGGCCAGGGCGTGTCGTACGCGTCAAACCCTCAAGCCCGCACATAAATCGCAAACTGTTTGAGCCGACACTTTGTCTACGTTGCTCTGCGTACTTGTCACTTACTGATGTGCGCCATCCCTTTGAACGTCAGTTTTTGTAGTCCGGCCGTGGTCTGCGCGATATAGAGATTGCCTTTCGAATCGGTCGCGATCTCATGGCCCGGCCCGATGATCCCTGCGGGCTCGATGTTGCCCACAATCTCCAGCGTCTTGCGATCGACAATGAAAATGCCATTGCCGCCCCCCACATAGAGGAACTGCTGGTTCGTGTCCGGAGACAGGGCCAAATCGCGAGCAAACGGTTCGTTATTTCTGACCAACTGTTTCACGAACTTGCCGTCTTTCGTAAACATCTGCACGCGCCGGTATTCTCGATCCGCCACATACACCGTGCCATCCTTGGCGACGCGGATGGCGTGTACGATGCTGAACTGCTGCGGCCCCGGATCCGAGAAGCTGGATGGCGTAACGATCATGCAGTGGTCATCGTCCACCGGCTTGTTGCCGAATGCGCCCCACATCCGCTTGAACTTGCCACTCTCCGCATCGAAGACAACGACGCGGTGATTGCCGTAACCGTCGGCCACGAACAATTCGTTCGTCGGCGGATAGGCCCATTCATCGGCGGGACGGTGCAAATTCCCGGTGTCGGCATTGCCCTTGCTTTGATTGCTGCGGCCAATCTGCATGACAAACTTGCCATCTTGCGTGAACTTCAAGAGCTGGTCATCGGCAACCGGCTTGACCCTTGGCAGGCCATTCGTGGGGCAATTATTTCCGCCCAGCCACACGAATCCTTTGTTGTCGATATAGATGCCATGCTCGCGCTGCGGCCATTCATAGCCGTTGCCATCACCGCCCCAGGCCTTGATGTAATTGCCCGCGCTATCGAAGACGATCACCGGCGGCGCAGCCATGGCTGCCTGCTCGGGCTTGAGCGTCCGCGGCCGGTGCAGGACCCAGACATTGTCCTGTGCATCGATCGCCATGCTCGAGGCGTCTCCGAGCTTCCACTTTGCGGGCACCTTCGGCCACGCATGATCCACTTCGAACATCGGTAGACTACGGCTCTCTGGCTGAGCGGCTTGAGCCGAAAATGCCGCACTCGAAAGCCACTTCCCGCCCACTGCCGCGGCGACGACCAACGCACTTAGAACTGCCCAGTTAACCCAGTTGCGTTTCATGGCTTCCTCCCCAAATTGTCAGTTACCGGAATTTCCGTTGTAACCGGGCGATCCCCGCACCCGCTTTTCCCCTCTGCCATCCCGCTTGACCAGCCGAGTGAGCCGCGCTCTTTTTTTCTCAGGGCTACCACACGCCCGGCCAGGGCTTGCCCACCAGAAACTTGGGGCTGGCGCCCTTGCGCGGCGTGTACTTCTGGACTCGGCCGGTTCTCACTTCGGCGGTGTAGAGATTACCCTCTTTGTCGGTGGTGAATCCGTGCACGCCCCACATGCAGCCCTGGCACGTGCCAAACGTTCCCCACGAATAGAGGAAGTGTCCCTCGGCGTCGTAGGCGAGGAGCTTGTTCGATCCCTGGTCGGCGGCCCAGAGAATATGGTCGGAGCCCATGTAGATGCTGTGAATGTTCATCGGCGGCCGCGGACCGAAATCCCACTGGTCTAGAAACTTGCCGTTTTCGTCGAACACTTGCACGCGGCCGTTGTTGCGGTCGTTCACGTAAACGCGCCGCGTGGTCGGGTCGACGGCGATTCCGTGCACGCTGTTGAAATAGCCGGGACGCTTTTCGTTGGGAGGGGTGCCCTTCAATCCCCACTGCGAGAGTTTCTTCCCCTTCATGTCGTACTTGATGACGCGAGTGCCGTCGTAGCCGTCGGCCAGGTACCAGGTGTTGGCATCCATGAAGGCCATGAACGTCGGCCGGCTGAAATGCGTATCGTCGGTGCCCGGCACGCCCGGCGTGCCCAGCGTCAGGATGCGCTGCTTGCCGTCATGCGTGAACTCGCTGACGAAGTGGTTGTCGGCATCCACGATCCAGATGTTCTTGTCCGGGTCGTAGGGGCTGATCTCCACGTCATGCGGCCGGCCCCAGATCTTGTCCCATTGCGACCAGTCTTCGATCATCTTGCCATTCCGATCGAACACCACAATGACGTGCTCCCATCGCCAATCAACGCCTGGGCGGCCGTCGTGCCCATCTCGGGCGTCGGGACAATTTGGGTTCTTTGGCATCCCCTCGGCGTTCGGAACGCCGCCACAGCTTGGGGTAGCGCTGGCGGTTTCGCGCAACGGCACGCCGGGTCCTACGGGGAACTTGATGCTGGGCCCGATGTCGGGCAGCCACGTGGTCTTGAGCCGCGTCGGAAGCACGGGCAGCTCGCCTTTCTGCGTCACCAGCACGCGGTCAGGGCTCTCGGGAAAAATGTCGGTCGCTTGTGACCACGTCCACCCCTCATGGTTGGGAAGGCTCTCCGCCAATGGCTTCGGCCAGTTCTGCACCGGATCGTATGGGCCGAAAACATCTTGCCCGCCTTTGAGTCCGGGGATGGCCGCGAACCCCTCCCCGGGCGTCTTCTTCTGCTGTCCCTGGACTATGCCCAGCCGGTTACTCACCAGGATGACCGCGAGTAAAGCCATGCATACAGCCGCAATCTTTAGCGTTCGTCCTTTCATTTCGGTGCCTCCGCGACTCTCGAATCGAGGGCGTCCACCTGCCAAGAATCGTGCCACACTCCACAAGCAGGTGGTACACGTGGCAGACTCGCCAGACGGTCAAACTGGCGCCAACCATACGCCCGCCACACCTTCGAGTCAATTGGAGGCAACACCGTTTGGAGGCCGATAGAGATGTGAGCCGAAGAGCGTACTTCGTTGACATCAACATTGCTAAAGGCTGCAAAGTCGCTCCCGATTGGGTTATCGCCGATCTCTTGCAGCCTTGAACCTCAAGTCGGTCCGAGCAATGTCATTTAGAATTCCTGCAGTTATCAGCCGTTCACGAGCAGGCTTGTGGAAAGCCTACGGATGCAGAGTAAGCTTCTGCACTCTCCAGTTACCGATCTCCCCCACATACAGCTCGTTCTCGTTACGACAGTCGATGGCATTGACGGTGCCGAATTCCTTCAACACTTTTCCTGCCCTGCCGAACTTGCCTACAATTTGGCCCGTCAATTCCAACTTGTAGATCTCGCCGTTCGCGTCGACGTCTTCCGGCGGGTTTGAATTCGAACTGTAAAGGTATTGGTGTTCTCCAGGTGTAATACAAATCGCGGACGGGCTTCCCACATTTAAGATATACGTTTTGAAGTTCCCATCGCGGTCGAAGACTTGAATTCTCTTATTTCCACTGTCAGCCACGTAAACATTGCCTTGCGCATCGATCGCTATGCCGTGAACCGTGTTGAACTGACTCTGCGCGTCTCCTTTCGAGCCCCAGGATTTGACGAACTTGCCGTCCTTGTCAAACTTGGCCACCCGGGCATTGCCATAGCCATCGGCCACATAGATATTCCCGGCGGCATCCCACCCTACGTCGGTAGGACGCTGGAAAATATCGCTCTGAGCCCCGGCGCCCGGAAGACCGCGTGGCGCCGCAGGGCCTTCGCCGCCGCCTCCGCCCGGCGCACCAGGAGGCCGGTTGAGCGGCAAGGCCGGAATCCGCTCCGCCTCGGCCTTTCTGCCGAGTAACATCTGAACCTGTCCGTTGGGATCGAACTTGATCACCATGTTCGACATCTGGTCCACGATCCAAATGTTGTCCTGCGGATCCACGCGCACCTGTTGCGCAACCAGAAAACCGTAGAGCCCTTGCCCGATTTCGCGAGCGAACTTGCCGTTTCGGTCGAACTCGAACAGCCGCGAACCTCCGTGCGCGAAGGCCCGCGAAGTGCCGACCGAGATCGTCGGATGACCCGTCCGCGTATAAACAAAGATATCTCCCTTCGAGTCCGTTGCCACTCCAGCCGCTTCGCCCAGATGGATATTGTCCGGGAACTTTAGCGGACCAGGGTCGGAGTCGAAGCGTATCTCAGGCACGGATTGCGCGACGACGGTAATCCCTGGAAGAAGCATCGCAGCCAGCAAACTCAAAAAATAGCGCTTCATAACCAACCTTCCCTTCCTTAGTTCGCAGACGAAATCTTGATCTGCAGCGGTTTCAACATCAGTTTCTGTACTCGCCAGGACTCGATTTCCGCAACGATGATTTCGTTCGGGTTTCGACAATCCATCATGTGGACCACCTGAAATCCCCCGAACTGCTTGCTGGCGTGGCCGAATTTGCCGAGGATCGTCCCATCCAATTCCATTTTGTAAATCTCGCCCGTGATATCCCAGGAGCCGGGGGGATTTCCATTGGGGTTCGAGTTAGAGGTGAACAGGTACTGGTGGGGGCCGGGAGAAATGCACACCGTCCACGCCGTGCCGACATTCTCGTAACTGGTCTTAAAGACGAGATCGTTGTCGAAGACTTGCGTGCGGTTATTACCACGATCAGAGACATAAACATTGCCCTTGGCGTCGGCCGCGATCGCGTGCGGCAGCATGAATTGGCCGGGTTCACTCCCGGCTTTCTCGCTGCCCACCTGCTTCAGAAAACGGCCGTTTTTGTCGTACTTCACGACTCGATTATTACCGTATCCGTCGGACACGAAAATGTTTCCTTGCGGATCCCACGCAACATCGGTCGGACGGCTGAACGTATACTTCTCGGCAGGCGGCGCCGGGCCCGTGGCCGTCGCCACGGCGCCGGCAACAACCTCGGGTCTGTGGCCGAGCACCATCACCACGCGCCCCTCAGGATTGAACTTGATGACTAAGTTCGTCCCTTCGTCGACGACCCAGATGTTGTCGTCGGGATCGACGCGCACGGAGTGCGCGAACTCAAAGCCGTATAGACCCTCGCCCACCTCGCGCACGTATTTGCCGTTCTGGTCGAACTCGAAAAGCCGTGTGTTGGCGCTGCGCGTGTAGACAAACACGTGCCCCTTGGAATTGGTGGCTACCCCGATAGCTTCGCCCAGATACAGATTCGGGGGGAGCCTTAGGAAATTGCGCGCCGATTCATAGGGGATTTCTGGCACGTTCTGCGCTTTGGCTTTCATCTGCGCGTGGGCGGCGGTGGCACACAACGCCGCGACGATGAGGAACCAATATGTCAGCAACCGTCTCATTTGAGCCTCCCGCGGAATTTCGGAAGAAACCTTCACTGTGCACGTTGAGCCTATACCAAACACCCAGTGGGTTCAAATACTAGTGCCGTTCCAACTATTTGCACCAAATTTTCTACTAGGCCACCCCACAACCAATCGCAGGCTCTTTGGGCCGAACCTCTCGCCGGATCAAGTTGGAACGGCACTAGTCCAGTTAGTTGACTTCGACCAGGGAGCGCGAACATCGAGAGCCAAAGCAGGGGCGGCTCTCTCGGCAGACGGGATTCTCGGAGTGTGGGCCACGACTCTGCTGCCCGTCAAAAACGATGGCTTCGTGAAAAGCGGCAAGTTCCGTCCAGCAGCCTGTTAGGGCGTGAGAGGCGCCAAATCACAGGGAATCTTGATATTTCGGGGCCGAGGGGGGAAAGGAGAGAGGCGCTCGGTAAAGATTCACAAGCGCCTCCTCTACTGCGTCAACGTAAACCGTACCTCACTGGATCACCTCCTTCTCGGCAAGTACGCCGATGTCGACAGAACCTGTCGCATAGAAACAATTATAACGCCGCGATTATTGTGGGCAAATATGGGG
>DASWCA010000058.1:0-4370 GCA_036390355.1 Acidobacteriaceae bacterium | reverse complement strand
CTGGTCGGTATGCTGCTGGGCCAGGCCTTCCGCCATTCGCTGGTGCGATAACGCTCGTTCGAGCGCAGCCCGCGCCAGGTCGTCCTGCTGCTTGGCGACGGCGAGTTCAGCCTTGCGCAGCCACTGAGCACGTGCCGTCTCTTGATCGGTCTTCTTCTTGAGCAGGAGATGCTGATCGGCAATGGCGATGGCGACCTGGGTCTTCACCTGCATCAATTGATTCTCCATGTCGAGCACAAGTTGGCGAGCTAGTTTTTCCGGATCTTCCGCCTTGCTGAGAAGATCGTTGATGTTGGCGCGAAGCAATGTAGAAACACGTTCGAGCAATGCCATGGCGGTATCCTTTCGACAACCTGGATGAGGTAAACGGTCTGGCCGGCGCGACGGAAGTGGATCCGCGCGACGGCCGCCGTCATTTGCAGCTACTTCTTTTCGAGGCCTGCATCTCCGTTCTGCAAACCGTCCTCTCTCGGCTTCATGGCTTTGACGTTGGCCATCAGGTCCGACATCTTCATGCCGCTGAGCGCCTCGAATAGCGCGGGAACCTGGGCCGCGATTTTGGTCATGTCGCCGGTGATCTTGCTGGCGCCGGTCTGCTGATCGCCTCCTGTCGAGACGATGGTGATCTTGTCGATGTTCTTGAGCGGCTCAGCCATGGCGCGAACCACGTCAGCCATGTTCGTGATCAGCTTGTCGACCACGGCAGCCTGCGACCATTCCTGGTAAGCCTCGGCTTTCACATTCATGGCCTTCGCCTCCGCCTGGCCCTTGGAGAGGATGATTTCGGCTTCGGCCGTACCTTGAAGCCGAGTGATTGCGGCTTGCGCCTCGCCCTGCGCGCGGACGGCCGCGGCACGACCTTCGGCCTCGGTGGTAATGCGCGCCTTCTCCGCGGTCGCGATGTTCTGAATGCGCTGGGCTTCGATCTCCGAACCCTTCAGGATGGTCGCGATCAACTCCTTCTCGTGGCGCACAATTTCGGCTTCCTGCACCTTGACCTGCTGCTCCTTCTCGATCTGCTGTACCTTCACCTGTTCGGCAATGACCTGTTGCTGCATGACGTTGGTCTGCAACTCGTAGGCTTTGTCGGCAGTTGCCTGCTGACGCTTGGATTGCTCCGCGAACTGCGCCTGCTGGATGGCGAGATCGCGCTGCGCCTCAGCCTGCTTCGCCAGCGACATCGTCTCCGCGAGTACGCGTTCCTGGTCGGCGGCGGCCTTCGCTACGGCCGACTCGCGAAGTGCGATAGCCCGGCGAATCGCTGTGTCGCGCTCCGCTTCGGCTGAGGCGATCTCGGCATCGCGCTTGATGCGCGCCACGTCAGGGCGGCCCATATTGGTGATGTACTCATTCTTGTCGCGCACCTCGCGGATGGTGAAGCTGACGACTTCGAGGCCCATCTTGGACATGTCGTCCATGCAGGTGGAGCGCATGCGCTCGGCCACCATCTCGGGCTCCTTCACAATCTGCTCGACGGTGAGTTGGCCGATGATGCCGCGCAGGTGACCTTCCATGACGAGGCGGATGAGGCTCTCGCGCTGGTCTGGCGTCTTCGACAGGAACTGCTCGGCGGCGGTGAGGATCGACTCCTCATCGGAGCGGACCTTGATCTGTGCGACAGCTTCGACCGTGACGGCGACACCCTGCTTGGTGTAGAGGTCCTGCTGGGGGGCGACGTCGAAGCTCATCAGTTCGAGGGACAACTCGCGGTAGGTCTCGACGACCGGGAAGATGACGGCCGCACCGGCCTTGATGATGCGCGGCTTGCGAAAGCCGTAGACGATGATGGCCTGGTTGGGGCCAACCTTCCGAAACATTCTTCCAAGGGCAATGAGTAAAACAAGAATGACGACGACGGCGATGCCGACGATGATCATGATTGAGGTCTGCATGAGAGCTTTCCTTTGAGTTGCAGGGTTAGAGTGTGGTTGAAGTTGAAGTCGCTTCCGGAAGAAGTTCGCTGAGCGGGCTGACGTACGCCACTCCATGGGAGTAGCGAAGCACGACAACTTCGGTTCCCCGGGGAATCAGCGTACCCGTTTCGCTGCGTGCCGCTGCGCCGCGGCGCGCACCGGTCTGCGAGAAGAGAATCTCGCCGATGCCGCCGGCGCGTATCTCGTTCGAGACGCGCGCGACTACGCCATCCATGCGGGTGTCTTCCGGCGACAATACTCGCTCGTGAGGAAGCAGGAACCGGAACAGCGCGATATAGAGAATTCCTGCGCCGGCCAGCCCGGATACGACCGCGAACAGCATCACGATCGGCGCGTACAACGTGCTGTATTCGTGAAGGAGATAACCGGCTCCGCCAAACCAGCAGAGAAACGCCGGGATGGTAATGCCGTTCAGGGCGGAGAGATTGCCTCCGATTTTCGCGTGCGCATGGGCTGGAAGATGCGCGTGTCCGAAATGGAAGTGCCCGAAATGGAAGTGTCCGAAGTGCAGGCGGCCAAAGCCGGCAAATGCAGCCAATATGCTGAGCACGAATCCGAGGACAAAGCAGATGAGATAGAAAGTAGTCATCGGGACGCCTTCTTCCTGCGCGGCGCGGAGACTTGCGCCGGCGAAACTTCGCTGGGATTGAGGACAGCACCTAGACGCTCCACCAGCGCGGGCGTCTTGAGAATCGACTCCAGCAACAACAGGCAACGACGCGAGTCCGCGTGATGTGCGACAGCCAGTAGCGCCCGGCAAAGATCCGGATCGCGGCGACCAAACCGTTCTGCGCCTGCGACCAGCCACAGGTCCAACTGGTCCTCCATAATTTCCATGGTGCGCAGCTCGGCCTGGAAATGCTCGGGATCTTCCACCAGGTAACCGGGATGCACCTTGAAGAAGCGCGCCAGCAGAAGCCGCGTGGTGTTGGTGAGGTGGGGACGCGAGCCGGACTCAATCTGGGAGAGGTACGACTGCGAGATGCCGCGGCCGTTGGTCTCTTCGGCGATGGCGCGCACCAACTCCTGCTGTGTCATCGCGCGGCCGAGTCCGCGTAGCGACCCTTCCACCTCGCGCAGGTAGCGAATTTTATCGGCCAGCTTCACACCGAATCCTTATTGCAATTCGTAATAAACATATTACAAATTGCAATATAACGCAAGACAATTCTGCAGGCGCTGGCATGTTGCGTGATTTCAGCTTCTTGCGCGCAGCTCGGCCACGATCTCCCCGGCGGCCTTGCGAGCATCTTCTTCCTTATCCGGCGCAAAACTGACTGCGCCCACTCGCGCATGTCCTCCGCCGCCATAGCGCTCGCAGATGGCGGCCAGATTTGCGAGTTCCGCCACCGGCACCTTTGTCCATGGATTCGTGCCCACCGCGACCTTCGTCCGAAAGCTCGACCGGCTGAGGCCGACATTGTAGGTCGCCGCAGGATGCAGATAGTACGGGATGAACTTGTTGTAGCCCTCGGTCAGCTTGTCGGTGATGTCGAAGGTGATGACGCCGCGCTCGAGCTTCGTGCGTTCGCGCAGCAGTTCGATGCCCGCGATGTGGCGCTCCATCAGAGGACCAAGCTCGGCCTGGATGAAGGGCTGATCAAGCACTTCCTGCAGGCTCATCTCAGTCAGCAACGGGATGACTCGCGGCACGAATCCTTCGCCGGAACTCTCGATGACCATGGTCAGTTTCATAGCGGGTGCTGCCATCTCGACCGCAGCCTGTGCGCTCTCGTAGCGTGCTCCGTCGACGATGTCCGCCCAGTGAATCAGTTCGGCGAGCGGGGCGGTATCGAAGCCAAACTTGTCGCGCGCCACATCGGCGATCAGGCTGGTGCAGGAGACGTAGGCAGGATCGTAAAACTTGCCGCCGCGGACGATCGCGCCGGGAGGTTCAGTCTGCGACGCCAGATAATTCTCGTAATCGGCGGGCGTCAAGAACGCGCTTTGATGATGATCGAACCACCATGTCACCCTGGGCGAAGCAGAATATTTGAAGTCGACAATTGCGTTCTCCCCATCGACGAATGCGGATTCGTCGAAGAGTGACCCCGCGCGATGCATAAGCCCGAAGTAGGAGAAGTCCTGCGCCGTCCCGATGCATTCCCGGTGGAAGCGTGTGAACACCGACGCCGAACACGCGCCGTCGAAGCAATGATCGTGATAGAACACGCGGCACTTCAAGCTTGCAGCCTCCTATGGCCAACATCCATCTTCACATCCGGTATCCGTTCAAGCACAAGGCTCGCCGACTCATGTGCGAAGCTCTAAGGATTGACGCAGTATGCGTTCATGTCAAGCCTTCCTCTCCTTTGCGACAGCCCGGTTACACTGATGAGCGACATGAATTCGACTGAGACTGACGTGCCGGGCTCGCCAAATCGGATTGGCGACACCGATGGCGGTGCGGCCAGTCCGCCTCTGCCAAGGCCACCG
>DASWCA010000057.1:0-5328 GCA_036390355.1 Acidobacteriaceae bacterium | reverse complement strand
ATGAACGTGCCTGCGACAGCGGTTCAGCAGACGGAGGCGACGCAGCGGTTTGTGTTCCACCGGCTGGGTGTGGGAAACGATGGGCCTGCGCCAACGTTTGATACGAGTTTGCCGTTTGGGCCCGGTGGAGGTGGACCGGCCGCGATTCTGAGCGTGCTTGGTCCAGAGCCTGCGGTATCGGTGGTGAGGGCGAAGCCGGCCGGGGTGACTCGCGTGTCGAAGGGCGTGTCCGAGGGACTGCTGATTACTGCCATTCGGCCGGTGTATCCGCCGATCGCGGTGGCAGCGCGGGTGCAGGGAGAGGTCGTGATGGAGGCGGTGATCTCGAAGGCAGGGCGGATCGAGAGTCTGCATGCGGTAAGCGGACCGCAGATGCTGCGCGGTGCGGCCATGGCGGCGGTGCAGGCGGCGCGGTACCGGCCGTATCTGCTGAGCGGCGAGCCGACGGATGTGCAGACCACGATTACGGTGGTGTTCAAGCTAGGGAGTTAGACGCTAGACAAACCGACCACGGATGAACACGGATAAATACGGATCAAAACAGTGGAGAATCAATCGGTGTTTATCCGTGAAGATCCGTGGTCGCTTTTCTGTTCAGACTCCGTTCAGGCGGACTTTAGGGTGGGCGTGGGGCTGATCAGGTCGGCGTCGGGCAGCTCGGAGTCTTCTATGTAGTCGAGCAGCGGATAGCCGGCCTGCTTCCATCCGTCGAAGCCTCCGCGCAGCGGGCGAACGCGGGTGATGCCGAGGCGGTGGAGCTGCAGCGCGACTTTGGCGGAGGTCTCCTCGGACGGGCAGGTGCAGTAGAGGATGATGTCACGATCGCGGGGGATACGCGCTGCTTGGCGTGCGATCTCGGACGGGCCAATGCGGACTGCGCCGGGAAGGACGCGCGGGTCGGGCAGGTAGTCCAGTGGGTGGCGGAGATCGACGATGTAGGGCTGCGGAGATAGCTCGTGGAGGGCCTGATCGATCATGGCCTTCACCTCGGAAGGCTCGATGCGGAGCTCGCGGACCTGGGCGAGGAAGCGGCGCTGCTTGACCACGCGCCAGAGGAAGAATCCGACGACCATCAGGATGAAGACGACTGCGGCAAAGTGGCTCAGCAGGCCGAAGAACGCCTGGCTGCGCTTGGCAATATCGCCGAAGAAGCGGCCCGCGAAGACGAAGGAGAACGACCAGAGCATGGTGCCAGAGAGGTCGTAGAGCAGGAACCGCGAGTACGGCATGCCGGTCTGGCCGGCGATGGGGGCAGAGACGGTGGAGAGGCCAGGAACGAATTTTGCGAAGAGCAGCGTCTCGGCGCCGCGGCGGGTGAAGTAGCCCTCGGTTTTGGCGACGCAGGTTGATGCTTCGAACGACATCTTGCACAGCAGGCGGATGACGCGGGCTCCATAGCGGCGTCCGAGGCCATACCAGGCGGAGTCGGAGATGACGCATGCGGCGATGACCGCAAGCAGGGCCGATGAGGCGCTGAGGCGGTGAGTGGCGCTGAGTGTGCCCGCGGTAAGCAGAAGCGGGATGCTGGGAATCGGCATGCCAAGCTGCTCGATCAACACCCAGAGGAAGAGGATCGCGTAAGCGTGGCCGACGAAGAACTCGATTGCAATCGGCATGGGAGGGTACCCCTCATCTTGTAGATGAGAACTGCGAGTGTTCGGATGTCAATATTCTACCGCGTCGTCGGATCAGGGAGACAGCTCGGCAGCCGTGCGGGTATGCCAGCGGGACCTTCGATGGGTTGAGACGCGTTTCGGCCGGTTCCGTCACTACATGGCGGGCGGATGGTGGGGATCGACGCTCTCGGATTTCGGGGCGCTGGCGATGCTCTTGACCCCGCCGGGGTTGACCGAATCGCGTAACTCCTTCGATGGCTTGAAGAATGGGACGCGCTTTGCCGGCACATCGACGCGTTCGCCGGTCTTCGGGTTGCGGCCGATGCGGGAATTGCGCTGGCGGGTGCGGAAGCTGCCAAAGCCGCGAATTTCGATCTTATCGCCAGCCTTCAGGGCCCCAATGACCGACTCAAAGAGGGTATCGACGATGATTTCGCCATCGCGGCGGGTTAGGTCGCCGAGAGCGGTCACTCTGTCGACAAGATCGGCTTTCGTCATCGTATTGTCTCCTTGCGTCATGGTCGGGTGAAACTAGCTTATCGCTGATTGTAGATGGGATGCACGATTTGCGTCAGGCGTCAGACAAAAAAATTTGGGTGATGGGGACCCAGTCCGGCAATGGACCCCTGAAGGAGGGAGGCGGAGGGGAAGGTTCGGGAACAGGCTCGCGTCCTCTGTGGGGGAGAGTCAAACGGTTAAGACTGCCGGATTTCGGGGAACTACCTGGGCTCCGGACGGGTGAAATTGCGGTCCAGTTGGGGGTTGGCGGAAGGTTTGGTGAGAGTTGCCACTGGCCGGCCCGGGAGCAAAAAAAAGGCGGCACGAACGGTACATTGTTCGTGCCGGGAGGCCAGTGACGCAACTTATATCGGCCTGACGCGCTGTTTTCATCCCAGCGCCGGTCGAAAACCTTAGAGCGGAACCGCTCTGCTCTTTCAGGATATCACGCAACTGCGTGCGGATGTACACAGGCTGTCTACTTTGTCGGAGCGGAGCCGAATCCGGCGCTGAGTTTGCGGGCCATTTCTGCGTCGCGTGCGGTGATTCCGCCCGCATCGTGCGAGACCAGGGCAAGCTTCACGCGGTTGTAGCGGATGTCGATGTCGGGGTGATGGCCGGCCTCTTCGGCAAGTTTGCCTACGCGATTGACGAAGTCGAGGGCGCGAACGAAGTCGGGAAAAGTCCAGAAGCGGACGAGTTTGCCCTCTTCGACCGCCCACTCCGGCAATTGCACCAGCAGGGCGTTGAGATCTTCTTTGGATAATTTCTGCTTGGTGGATGGCATGGGTACACCTCTTGGGCCTGGCCGCTCTGTTGCATCCAAAACTAGCTTGCGAACCGGGGAGAAGGCAACTCGGCGACGGCAAGTGAAAGTGATGTTAAGCCCGGGGGTGAATGGGCGCAAGTGTGGGTCTGCCGCACGCGAAGGCTGCTAGATGGTCACGCCAAACGTGCCCGGAGCGCTGTGCTCGACCTGTTGCCGCAGGTCGTTCCACAGGCTTTCGGGCATACGCAGGAAGACCTCGACGATGGCGGGGTCGAACTGGATTCCGCTGTAGCGCTTGATCTCTTCGCGCGCTTCGGCGAAGCTGCGGCCCTTGCGATAGGGGCGGTCGGAGGTAATGGCGTCGAGCGTGTCGGCGATGGCGAAGATGCGCGCGCCGAGAGGAATATCTTCGCCGTGCAGGCCACGAGGATAGCCGGTGCCGTCGAAGGTCTCCTGGTGGGCGTAGACGATCTCGGACGCGTTACGCAGGAACGGAATCTTGCGCACCATCTCGTATCCGCGCGCGCAGTGCTGGCGCATGACCACGATCTCGTCGGGATCGAGCTTTCCGGGCTTGAGCAGGATGCGGTCGGGCGTGGCGATCTTGCCGATGTCGTGCAGGAAGGCTCCGCGAGCGATGACGCGGAGTTGTTCGGTGTCGAGACCGACCTCGCGGGCCAAGGCGATGGTATAAGCGGTGACGCGGCGGGAGTGGCCTTCGGTCTCCGCGTCGCGCAGGTCCAGCGCGTCGCCCATCGCCTCAAGGGTAATATCGTAACTCTTCTCAAGGTCGATCATGGTCGCGCGCAGACGGCTGGTGCGGGCGGAGATGATGTCCTCGAGATTCTGCCGGTAGGCAACATTCTGTTTGAGCAGACGGCCATGTTCCAGGGCGCGGGTGACGACACCAAGCAACTGAGTGCGGTCGAACGGCTTGAGCAGGTAGTCGATCGCGCCGCGCCGGAACGCGTTGGTCGCGACATGGATGTCCTGCAGCGAGGTAAGCATTACGACCGGCACGCCGGGGTAGTTCTCGCAGATGGCGTCGAGCAGGGCGAGACCGTCGGTTCCGGGCATCATCAGGTCGGAGAGGACCAGATCGCAGCCGGGGTCGTCCTGCAGATGGAGCAGCGCCTGTTCGGCGTTGGAGGCTGCGGTGACGTCGTATCCGCTGCGCTCGAGCAGCGCCACGACGACGCCCAGCACCGCTGATTCATCGTCGACGACGAGGATGTGATCTGGCCGCGGTGGAGTGACTTCGTGCTGCTCCTGCATACCATTCTGCTGCATCGTGGGACACTCTCCTGCCGAGCCTTTTTTGCGCGGCCTATCTGCATCTATCGACGGCTCCGGCGCCACACTTCAGCCGGGTATGATACGGACATGGACACCATAGAAACGACTGTGGATAAGGAAAAATGGAGTGCCGTGGACCGCTACATCACGGATAGCCTGATACCCCAGGACACGACACTGGATGCCGCCATGGAGGCGAATGCGGCGGCTGGATTGCCCTCCATCGATGTCGCTCCGAATCAGGGCAAGCTGCTCCATCTTCTTGCACTGATGACAGGGGCGCGACGGATTCTGGAGATTGGAACGCTTGGAGGGTACAGCACGATCTGGCTGGCACGCGCGCTTCCTGCGGGAGGACGATTGATAACGTTGGAGGTCGATCCGAAACATGCGGAAGTTGCGCAACAGAATCTCGACCGCGCGGGAGTTTCAGAGCTTGTGGATCTGCGAGTTGGCCCTGCGGCGGAGACGCTGGCACAACTTCATAAGGAGAGTGAAGCCCCCTTCGACCTGATCTTTATTGACGCGGACAAGCAGAATATTCCTCTGTATCTGGTTTTGTCGCTGCAACTGGCACGGCCGGGGACTTTGATTGTCATCGACAACGTGGTGCGCGAAGGAGCGATCATCGACGATGCGAGTACCGATCCCATGGTGCTGGGAGTCCGAGCCATGTTCGAGATGCTTGCCGCGGAACCCCGGCTCCTGGCCACGGCGATTCAGACCGTGGGGAGCAAGGGGTGGGACGGGTTCGCGATGGCGGTCGTGGTGGGGTGATCCGCCGAATCTGGGGCCGTTGACATCGGCAGGCTCGAGCGGTTTACATCCCACTCATGGCGATGAAGCCGCCATGAATGGGGCACCCAATGGTGGTGGTGAGTAATTCGCGGGGCTCGGCAGGCTTGAGCGGTTTACATCCCACTCATGGCGATGAAGCCGCCATGAATGGGGCACCCGACGGTGTGGTGAGTACCCGACGGTGTGGTGAGTACCCCACGGTGTTGGTGAGTAATCCGCACCCAAACTTTTTGACTAGGGTTTCTTCCGACGGGCGGCGACCCAGCCTTCCTTGGTCACCTGCTGTGAACGGCCGATGGCCAGCGCGCCCGGCGGAACCGGCTGCGTAATACATGAGCCTGCGCCGACATA
>DASWCA010000056.1:0-10442 GCA_036390355.1 Acidobacteriaceae bacterium | reverse complement strand
AAGGGGACCGGCGATCAGAGCACCGTCGTCGGCACGCTGCGGCGCGTGCTGATCTCCAACGTCACCAGCTACAACACGGCTGCAAAGTTCGGATCGAATATCACCGGCATCCCCGGATACCCGGTCGAGGACGTGAAGTTCTCCGACATTTACGTGGAGCACAAGGGTGGCGGAACCGCCGATCAGGCGACGATTCAGGTGCCCGAAAAGGAGGACGCTTACCCCGAGCCGGGAATGCTGGGCGTGCTTCCGGCGCACGGATTCTACTTCCGCCACGTAAACCGGCTGGAGATGAGCCACGTCGAAATCCAGCCCAAGGCGCCCGACGCTCGTGCAGCCATCTACACGGAGGACGTACACCGCGCGGACTTCTTCGCCATTACCGCGCCGAGCACGCCGGCCGCGTTCTCTTTCAACAAGTCCACCGATCTGCGCGTGCTGCTGAGCCGTGCCGCTCCGGATTCCACCATCGCCTAAGCCGGGGAGATTGCAGCGGAGCCTGTTAACATAACCATGGTGCGCGGCCGGAACGGTCTGCGCGCGAAAAGGTGGGCGCGTTGCTCTATTGGCTGCTGTACCAGAAGCTGTTTCCCTATTACCGGGTCTTCCGGATCTTCCGCTATCTGACGTTCAGGACGGTATTTGCGAGCCTGACGGCGCTTCTGATCGGAATGCTGATCGGACCGTGGGTGATTGAGCGGTTGCGCGAATTTCAGATCGGCCAGTATGTGCGCGAGGACGGACCGCAGACCCACTTGAAAAAGGGTGGCACGCCGACCATGGGCGGGGTGCTGATCTGCATCTCGATCCTGGTGCCGACGCTGCTTTGGGCCGACCTTACGAACCCATTTGTCTGGGTGGTGATGCTGTCGACGCTGGGGTTTGGCGCGATCGGATTCGCCGACGACTACATCAAGGTGGCGCTGAAGCGGAGCAAGGGACTGACTTTCTGGCAGAAGATCGGATTGCAGTTCTCCCTGAGCGGTGCGGTCGCGGTGGTGCTGGCAGTGATGGAGAGCAAGCGCATGTACTCCACGCGGCTTGTCGTTCCGTTTCTGAAGAACCTTCGGCCGAACCTGATTATCGACAGCATGCGCCATATTCCGCATGTGGGATGGCTGGCATTCTTCCCGTTTGTGCTGTTTGTGATGATAGTGATCGCGGGATCGAGCAATGCGGTCAACCTGACGGATGGGCTGGACGGTTTGGCGATCGGGTGCACGATCATTGCGGCCGGCGCGCTGACGGTGCTGACGTATGTCTCTGGGCATGTCGTGTTTTCGGACTACCTGGAGATCCAGCGAATGCCGATGGTGAGCGAGGTGACGATCTTCTGCGGATCGATGGTGGGGGCCAGCATCGGATTCCTTTGGTACAACGCCCATCCAGCCGAGGTATTTATGGGTGACGTGGGATCGCTGGCACTGGGCGGCGCGATCGGCACCATTGCGGTCGTCATCAAGCAGGAGCTTCTGCTGCCGTTTATCGGCGGCGTGTTCATTATGGAGGCCGTGAGCGTGATGCTGCAGGTGGGGAGCTACAAGCTGCGGGGCGGCAAGCGGATATTCCTGATGGCTCCGCTGCATCACCATTTTGAGCTCAAGGGGTGGAGCGAGTCGAAGGTGATTGTGCGGTTCTGGATTCTGGCGCTGGTGTTTGCGCTCTTTGCGCTGACTACGCTGAAGCTGAGGTAGATCTGTGGCAGATTGGAGAAAGGCTTAACACCGATTTACACCGATGAGACCGATTCTTCTGGATCGTCGGGGTTAGATTTGTAGGCATGAAACTGAGGTTGAGGTGAGCGGGTGCAAAAAGTCCATTTACTATGGCATACCCATACCTTTCAAGATGGTCGTGAAGATGACAAACTGATCGGGGTCTACGATACTCATGCAGCTGCTGTGGCCGCGCGACGCCGTGTTGCCGAACAGCCAGGGTTTGTCGACACTCCTGAAGGATTTGAGATCAGTGAGTACACGACCAATAAGGACCATTGGCAAGAGGGGTATGTAATCGTCGAGTAGAGTCTCGGTAGATTGATGTATCTGACGAACAAGCCTGTGCTGATTTTTGCGCTGGCAACGCTGAAGCTGACAGATTCTGTGGCGGCTGGAAGAAATGCAAGCGTGCTACAATAAGACAGATTTTGTGGCACAAACTCCGAGGTAGGGCATGGCAAATGCGGCAGCAGCGAGCAAAAGGAAAAAAGATACAGAGAGTAACCGCAGGGCGCGGAGCAAGCGGCCCGAATCAGCCCCTCTCTCCGTACGCCTTCAGGATGCCATTTCGATCGCTGAAGGGAAAGGCCTGTTGCGCGGAGGCCGTACGTTGATGGTCCGTGGCCGGATGCCAGCGGCGCTCGTGGCACATGCGAAGCAAAAGACCGGAATTTCTTCCGATTCAAAATTGCTGGAAGCCGCGCTCGCCAACATTGCTGTTGCGGATGACTACGGCGATTGGCTGATTTCTCAGCGAAATACTATCGGCCCGGAACTGGACCTTGAGTTCTAGCGCCGACATCTACCGCTCCCTGCGACGCTTCAAGCCGGAAAAATACACAGCCCAACTTAAGCCGCGCGGTCGCTCCATGCTCACGTTCGTGGACCCGCTTCGGCGGTCCTTCCCAAAATTGCTTTTGGACACAACGGTATACATTGACGAATTGCAGGGCCGCTTTCCTCGCAGTGCGGAAGCAGCCCTTCGAACGTCGGAACTATGGCATTCCACGGTCACGGAAGCGGAGTTGGCAGCACTTGCCGGCCTCCTGGACGCCAGGCATCCAGACACTCACCAGGTTGTTAAACAAGTTGCGGCGTCCATCGACAAACGTCCCGATCATCGCATTCTCAACCCGGATGCGGACGTCTGGCGAGAAGCTGGAATTCTCGCCGGCCTGCTTGCACGGCTGCAGCAATCTGGTAAGACCGAACAACGACGCACTCTGAACGACGCGCTGATTTTTCTCTCAGCCGCCAAACATGGGTGCGCCGTGCTTACGCGAAACGTTGCCGATTTTGACTTCCTGATGCAACTTGCCCCATTCGGAAAGGCTGTCTTTTACGAAAAGCGTTAGGCTGGTATCGCGAGAATACAGATGAATCAGAACCCGCCCACAATCGCGCCGGCGCTTGCCGGACACACGATCGGAGATGGTGACAGCAGCTTCGTGATTGCCGAGTGGCAGGATGCGGGTGGTCCTGCCGGGCCGCCCCGGTATATCGCGCCGCTGCATCTGCACCGCAACGACGACGAGGCGTGGTATGTGCTGGAAGGAACGCTGATGGTTCGGAGAGGCGATGAGGTGGTGGAAGTCGGAGCGGGATGCAGTGTCTTGGCGCCGCGAGGGACACTGCATACGTATTGGAACCCCGGCCCCGGGCGCGCTCGGTACCTGCTGGTGATGACATCGAACATCTTTCGGCTGATCCAGGCGATTCACGCAATGCCGGAGCGCAATGCAGCGGCGCTGAAGGCCGTCTTCGAGGAATACGATTCAGAGTTAGGGAACTCATAAGTGATGGAACTGAAGAACAAGCGCGTGCTGGTGGTGGGGTTGGGGAAGTCCGGATTGGCCGCGGCGCTGTTTCTGCGGGACAAGGGCGCGCGGGTGACGGTGTCGGACTCGCGGAGCGCGGTGGCGCTGGCGGGTGAGATTCCGGCGCTGCTCGATGCAGGCATCATGGTGGAGGCGGGCGGGCATGGGCTGCTGACATTTCGGCGGCAGGATTTGATCGTCGTTTCGCCGGGAGTTCCGTATGACACGCCGGAGTTGAAGCAGGTGCGCGCGTTCGGGCTTCCGATTATTGGCGAGCTGGAGCTGGCGAGCCGCTTTCTGCAAGGGCAGGTTGTAGCGATCACCGGCTCAAATGGCAAGACCACAACGACGACCCTCGTGGGGAAGATCTTTGAGGAGGCGGGGCGCGCGACCCTGGTGGGCGGAAACATTGGCTTGCCCGTGATCGAGCTGGTGGAGAAGAGTTCGGCCGGGACGATCAATGTGCTCGAGGTCTCCAGCTTCCAACTGGAGACCGTCGAGGAGTTTCATCCGCATATCGCGGTTGTGCTGAACATTACTCCCGACCACCTGGACCGGCATGGGACGTTTGTGCAGTATGCGGCGATGAAGGCGCGAATTACGGAGCAACAGACATCAGCGGATTTCCTGGTGCTGAATGGCGAGGACACGCCGACGCAGATGGTGGCCGCGAAGACCAAGGCGCAGATCTTCTGGTTCAGCGGGCGGAGGCCGATCAAGCAGGGCGCGTTCGTGCATGGGGACAGCGTGCTGTTTATTCCGCGCGAGGGCGCTACGGCTGAGCCGGTGATGCCAGTCGCGGAGATTCCTCTGAAGGGCGCGCACAACGTCGAGAATGTGCTGGCTGCGGTGTGTTCGGCCCGGCTGGGCGGGGTTGCGGCAGAGTCGATTCGTGCTTCCGTGGCGAGCTTCAAGGCGGTGGAACACCGGCTGGAATTCGTGGCGGCGGTGGGTGGGGTGGAGTTCTACAACGACTCCAAGGCGACAAATGTGGACGCGACAAAGAAGGCGCTGGAGGCGTTCAAGGGTGGCGTGCACTTGATTCTGGGCGGCAAGGATAAAGACTCGGACTACACGGAACTGGCAGACCTGATCCGCGAACGCGTAAAAACTGTTGCCACAATTGGTTCAGCGGCCGAGAAGATTGAGCGGCAACTGGCTGGAGTCGTCAAGATAGTTTCAGCGGGTACGCTGGACGTGGCGGTACGGAAGGCCGCGCAGGACGCGGTGGCCGGCGATGTGATTTTGCTTGCGCCGGCGTGCTCGAGTTTCGATCAGTTTGAGAACTACGAGCATCGCGGCCGGACATTTAAGGAATTGGTGAAACAGCTTTCAGTTGTTAGCTCTTAGCGCTTAGCTAAAAGCTAAGAGCTAAAGGCCTAGAGCTGAGGCGGAATGGCGAAACGGGTAGGAGTTGATAAATGGCTGTTCGGGACCGTGCTTCTGCTGGTGCTGTTCGGGCTGGTGATGGTGTTCTCCGCGTCAGCCGTGATGGCGCAGCAGACCTTGGGGTCGCCGTACGCATTTGTGTCGAAGCAGGCGCTGTGGGCAGTGCTGGGAATGATTGCGCTGGCCGGGCTGATGCAGGTGGATTACCGGCGGTATAACAGTTATCCGGTAGTGGTCTCATCCCTCGCCGTGACGACGATGTTGCTGCTAGGCGTATTCGCAATGCACGATTCGCACCATACGCATCGCTGGATCCGGTTCGGCCCACTGTTTACATTTCAGCCATCGGAGATTGCGAAGCCGGTGCTGGTGTTGTTCCTCGCATACTTCCTGCAGACGCGCATTCATGCGATGGACGATTGGAAGGGGACGATCCTGCGCGCGGTGATGCCTCCGCTGGTATTCATTGCGCTGATCCTGAAGGAACCGGACCTGGGCACGGGACTGGTGTGCGCCGCCGTGACGATGGCAATGTTGTATCTGGCGGGCATGCAGGTTAAGTGGATCGGAGTCGGGCTGCTGGCATCTTCGCCGGTGATGTACTACATGCTGTGGATGGTGCCGTTCCGGCGCGCGCGCATGGAGATTTTCTTTCATCCCGAGATGGACCCGCTGGGCAAGGGATTTCACACCATGCAGTCGCTGATCGCGGTCGGCACCGGGGGACTGTGGGGGCGCGGCCTGATGGAAGGCGTCCAGAAGCTCTTTTACCTGCCGGAGTCGCATACGGATTTCATCTTCGCCAACATCTGCGAGGAACTTGGGCTGATTGGCGCGCTGGTAATCGTGGGGCTGTTCGTGATGCTGGGATATCGCGGCCTGCGGGCTGCCGTGCTTTCCACCGATCCGTTTGCGCGCTTCCTGGCATTCGGAATCACGACGGCGATTCTGATCCAGGCGTTCTTCAACATGAGCGTTGTGCTGGCGCTGCTGCCGACCAAGGGGATCACGCTGCCGCTGATTTCGTCAGGCGGGACCTCGGTGTTTATCACGCTGGCGAGTCTGGGCATTCTGCTGAATATTACGCGTGAGATTGATTGAAGAGCCAGGTTCAAGGTTCGAGGTTCAAGGTTCGAGGGACATGATCGCGGTGCGGGTGTTGATGGCCGGTGGAGGGACCGGCGGGCATGTGATTCCGGCGCTGGCGATTGCGCGGGAGCTCCGCGACGCGCATGGCGCTGAGGTGCGGTTCGTCGGGACGGCGCGTGGGCTGGAGACGCGGCTCGTGCCGGAGGCTGGGTTCAGGCTGGATCTGGTGCGGTCGGGTCAGTTGAAAAACGTGAGCCTGCTGACGCGGCTGCGGACTGCGGTCGATCTGCCGCTTGGTGTGGTCGAGTGCGTGCGGTTGCTGCGGGAGTTTCGACCCGACGTAGTGGTAGGAGTAGGCGGCTATGCGAGCGGACCGGGCATGCTCGCGGCCATCCTGCTGAGACTGCCAACGCTCGCGTACGAGCCGAACGCCCTGCCCGGAATGACGAATCGCTGGCTGGGCAGGTGGGTGAGCGCGGCAGCGGTGAACTTCCAGCAGACGGCACACTATTTCCGCAACGCCGAGGTGACCGGAGTGCCGGTGCGTGCGGAGATATTCTCGCTTCCAATCCGGCCGATGGACGCGCCGCCGAGATTACTTGTGACGGCGGGCAGCCAGGGTGCGCGAATATTCAACGAGTCGATGCCGAAGATTGCGGTGGAACTGCTGACGTCGGTACCGGGGTTGACGATTATGCATCAGGCCGGCGCGCG
Source organism: Acidobacteriaceae bacterium (assembly GCA_036390355.1). Taxonomy (GTDB): domain Bacteria; phylum Acidobacteriota; class Terriglobia; order Terriglobales; family Acidobacteriaceae; genus Edaphobacter. The sequence continues at coordinate 3,715 of DASWCA010000056.1, read as the reverse complement.
GCATGTCGAGGCGACTCGGACCGCGTACGCGGCGAGCGGTGCGGATCCGGCGCGTTGGTCCGTCGAGGCATTCCTGGAGGACATGCCAGCGCAGTACGGAGCGGCGGACATCGTTCTGGCACGCTCTGGAAGTACGGTGGCAGAGTTATGCGCGGCGGGCAAACCGTCACTGCTGGTGCCTTTCGCAGCCGCAGCGGACGATCATCAGAGAAAGAACGCAGAAGTGCTCGCGGACGCGGGTGCGGCTGTGATGCTGCTGGAACGGGACGCGACGCCGGTGACATTGCTGGACGGGTTGCGCGGGCTGTTGCTGGATGGACAGCGGCGAGCCGCGATGGCCATAAAGGCGCGGTCTCTGGCGCGGGCCGGGGCTCTGGAACGCATTGCGGGAATGATCATCCGGTTAGCGAAGGATTAGTTCACAGACGAAAAAGTAAGGGCCGAGGATTTCTCCTCAGCCCTTGATCCTTTAGCTGTGCGCTTGCTCAGCGGTGTCCGCCACCACCGTGTCCGCCACCGCCACCAGCGTTGCCGCCGCCTCCACCATGGAAGCTTGCGCCTCCACCGCCGCCACCGTGGAAGCTCGCGCCACCACCACCGCCGACATTACCACCACCGGAGAAGGAACGCGCCTGCGGGGCAGCCGCGGGAGCTGAGAAGTTTCCGCGAGACTGCACCTGCCCTCCGCCCGGATTGTAGGAACGGTACGCAGGGGCTGCGTTGAAGGAGCGAGCCTGCGGGGCAGCGTAATTTTGCCGGTACTGCGGAGAGGTGTTGCCACTGTTGAAGCTGCGGGCTGCGCCGCCGTTGTACTCAGGGCGCCCGCCGTTCGGCATGAAGCCACTCCGGAGGTTGCTTGCCGCCGGTTGCCCGCCACGATTGCCGGCGAAGGAGTTACCGCCGCGGTTCGCGAAGGTGTTGCCGTTGACGCCAGATCCGCGATTGAAATCTCCGCCACGGTTGCGATCTCCGCCACGATTGAAGTCTCCGCCGCGATCGTTGCGGGCAAAGGACGATCCGCCAGGGCGTCCGTCGAATCCATTCACGCGACGATCGTAGACGAAGCGGTCATGGTCGTGGTCGCGGAAGCCGATGTGGTTGTAGGCGCGATTGTAGAAGAAGTGGCCGCCATTCCAATATCCGCCGTAGAAGCCGGTGCCAAAGTAGCCGAAGCCGTAGTTGATGCCACCGTAGTAACCGATCGTGCGGCCCCAGTATCCGGGGTACCAGCAATATCCACCATCGCCCCAACCCCAATAGCCAGGGGTCCAGAGAGCGTCGACGTAAGGCGGATAGACCCAGGCGCCGTCAACCCAGTAGTAGCCGTCGTCACCGTAGGCCCAATATCCGGGCGTCCAGATATACCCATAGCCGGGAGAGAGCGGCTGCTCGTAAAACGGGATCGCAGGAGGAGCAATGCCTACCGCGATGAACACCCGTGCATTTGCCACCGAGGGGGCCATCAAAAGGGCGCCCGCAATCACCGCTGCAACCATCGTGCTCTTGAAAACTCGAGTGATCTTCATACTTTTCCTTGCCCTGCTCATCCTTCGCTTGCCCGGTCCAGCTTCGAAACAGCGGGTTGCGCGGATTGCAGGAACACGTCCATCGAGCTTGCGTTCCGGTAGACTTCGCCGGACGGATCTCATGAACTCCTAGTGAATTAGACACAACATACGCCAATTCGTTGCGGGGCGCGAGGGATCCGTGACTGCCGGAGAACGTCACATTGGAAGCGACCTCTATCTCCTTTTCGAATCACGGAGATGGCTGGGTAAATTGGGAGCGAAATTGGACGTACGATACCCCGTCCGTTCAGCAGATTGTGCTGAACGGCGGGGTATCTGGCGTTCCGGCTTACCCGGATTCCAGTCTGCGACATAGGTGTCGATGCCAGGCTGGGGACCTTAAGGTCGGGCTTGCTGGATCAAAACCTGCGGTTGTGAGTGGTGCGCCCCGTCCGCAGTCGAGGATTCCGATGGACGGGGAAAGGGGATGATCTTTGCCCTCCGCGCCGTTTTGTCCGACAGCTGCATGGCCAGGAGCGGGGGCCCGGAAGAAGGCTGGTAGAGTGAAGTTCGGGCGCGACGGAGGACCGACTCCAACGCACCGAGGAGAGAGTGCTTCGCATGTTTTTGCCAGGTCATTTTTTGTTCGCTCCGTCGCACCGCATTCACTTCATCGGCATCGGCGGAATTGGCATGAGCGGAATCGCGGAGATTCTCCTGACCATGGGTTATGCGGTGTCGGGTTCAGACCTGCGGCGGTCGGCGGTAACGGACCGGCTGGCCGGAATGGGTGCGGTGATCTACGAAGGGCACGCGGCAGGCAATGCGGCGGCCGCTGATGTCGTGGTGACGAGTTCGGCTGTTTCAGCCACCAACCCCGAAGTACTGGAAGCGCGATCGCGGAAAATTCCTGTGATCCAGCGCGCGGAGATGCTGGCTGAGTTGATGCGGCTGAAGTATGGAATCGCCGTCGCCGGCATGCACGGGAAGACGACAACGACTTCGATGATCGCCGCGGTCCTGGGCGCAGGCGGCGGCGACGGGAACCTCGACCCGACCGTGGTGGTAGGCGGGCGAGTCGACGCGCTTGGGTCGAACGCGCGGCTCGGGTCGTCGCAGTACCTGGTGGCCGAGGCGGACGAGAGTGACCGGTCGTTTCTAAAGCTGTCGCCCGTGCTGGCCGTGGTGACGAATCTCGACCGCGAGCACATGGACTGCTATCGCGATATGGCGGATGTGGAGGGCGCGTTCGTCGAGTTCATGGACCGCGTGCCATTTTACGGGGCAACGACGGCGTGTATGGACAACGCGCTTCTACGTGGTGTGCTGGAACGGGTCAGCAGACGTGTGTATACCTACGGAGAATCGGCCGGCGCCGATTTTCGCTTGCAGTTGCTGGAGAAGCAGGCGGGTGGGTCGCGCGAGGAATATGGGCACTGGCAGTTCGAGGTGAACTATCGCGGGCTGCTGCTGGGGCCGTTCACGCTGCATGTTCCTGGCCGGCACAATGTGCTGAATGCGACCGCAGCGATTGCTATCGGGGTGCAGCTGGGAGTTTCGCCGGACGGGATCGCCGCCGGGCTTGCCAGTTTCCGCGGAGTCGACCGTCGCTTCCAGGTGAAAGGCGCCGTGCGCGGCGTGACAGTCGTGGACGACTATGGACATCATCCGACGGAGATTCTGGCAACCCTGCGGGCTGCTCGCGATGCGGGATATAGCCGAGTGCATGTGTTATTTCAGCCGCACCGTTACACACGCACCCGTGATCTGCAACCGGAGTTCGCGCGGGCGTTTGCAGATGCCGACACGCTGCAGGTGCTGGACATCTACGCAGCGAGCGAAGAGCCAATTGCGGGGGTCAACGCGCCGGCATTGGTCGAAGCGATCCGCAGGACGGGAACAGTGGCTGACGGAGTGGAGTATGCCGAATCGATGGCGGCGGGTGCCGGCGCTCTGGCAAAAGTGGCACGCGAGGGGGATGTGATTCTGACCCTGGGTGCGGGCAGCGTTTCGCAGGCGGGAGCGATGCTACTGGAGGCGCTCAGAGCTGGTTGTTAATTGGGTGAGTTGCTGAGTGGGTACGTCCCTCACTTAGGTGGATGAAGAATCAGGCCCACACGATATGATGAGCGTGGCGATTCCCTCGCGACCTTGCTCAGGCCGTGCGATCAGGCAATCTATTTTCGAACCGTGGTTCGGTGCTGGAT
>DASWCA010000055.1:0-3373 GCA_036390355.1 Acidobacteriaceae bacterium | reverse complement strand
GTTGGCTGCCTTCACAGCTGGCACCTGCCTGCTCTTTGTGAATGGTGAGCAGGTTCATGACCTCGATCAGCAAGTAACGCTCGAGGCTGACACGAAGGTCCAGTTCCTCAGATTGGTTCCCCTAGCCGGAGGTTAGTGGCTTTGCCTATTCGGCAAAGCAGGGGATTCGTGGTTCACTACGACGTAGCTCAGTCCCGTCACAAAGCTGCCGATTGAGTTCAAACCAGGGCGCAATCGTCGCCGTTTGCGAGCTGTTTCGTCATCCGTAAGCTGTCAAACAAGCTGCCAGCGCACAACCGGACACATTCTGCCGATCAACACTTTGGCACGTCAGGTACACCAGAGACACGTCCTGACGCGCTGAGACACAACATGATGGTGCTCGCGCAGGGAGTCGAGCCCTGAACCTTGGGATTAAGAGACTCCGGACAGATCGTCTCAGGACGTCTCAGCGAGGATCACGCCATCTCACCTCTATTCGAACCCGATGACGCAATCGTCTCAGGACGTCTCAGGGAATGTCATGGCGTCTCATGGTTAAGCTGTCAAATCATCGTCTGCGGCGGGCCAAGTAGATCGTAGCCAAGGGATAGGGATGGTCGCTCGCATTATCGCGGGAGTCGTCGGGCTCTTCTATGTGGTCACTGGCGCCTGGTCTTTCCTGCTCCCAGCGAATTTCTATTCAGCGGTTGCCAGCTTTTCGCCTTACAACCTCCACCTTCTACATGACGCTGGCGCTTTTCAGATCGGCCTGGGAGCTGTTCTGGTGACCGCGGTGCTAAGCGGCAAAGGCCTTGTGGCCGCGTTGTCAGGGGTGCTCGCGGGATCGCTCCTACACCTCGCGGCTCATCTGCTTGACATACGGCTGGGTGGCCACCCTATGACGGATCTCCCGGTATTGACGCTAATTGTCGTCGTGTTGGCTTTGGCGTTATACATGGAGCTGCGCCGTTTGTGCGCGCACCGCCAGCAGTGAGGATCTTCGTCGCAGGAGGCAGCGGGGTCATAGGTCGTGCGCTGGTCCCCCGTTTGCTCGCAGCGGATCACGTCGTAGCCGCCACCACGCGCTCGAAAGAGAAAATTGAGCGGCTCGAATCGCTCGGCGCTACGGCGGTGTTGATCGACGCTCTTGATGAGGAGGCAGTGATCGGGGCAGTCCAGTCATTCCGGCCAGACGCAGTGATGAACCAGCTGACGTCCCTGCCCAAGCACTATGACCCTCGCAAGCTTCGTCCCTGGTATGAAGCGACGAACCGGCTCCGCGTCGAAGGGACGCGAATCCTACTTGCCGCCGCCGCCAAGGTCGGTGCGCGGCGCTTTATCTACCAGTCGATTGCGTTCATGTACAAGAACGTCGGTACTCAGGTGGTTGAGGAGGATGCGCCGTTGGCCATCAACGCGCCAGAACCCTTCGGTGCAGCAGTCCGGGCGACGCTCGAAGGAGAGCGTCTTGCCACAGCGACCGAAGGCATCGTCGGAGTCGCACTTCGGTACGGCCAACTCTATGGGTCCGGCACGTACTTCGCCGCCGGGGGTGACTTTCAGCGCCAGGCGAGAGCACGGATGCTGCCAATCGTTGGTTCAGGCGCCGGCATTTTCTCCTTTCTTCATGTGACCGATGCAGCCACGGCAGCAATTGCGGCGCTCGATCGAGGCGAGGGTGTGTACAACATCACCGATGACGAGCCGGTGGCCGCCCGGGACTGGATCTCCGCGTTCTGCCGCGAGGTCGGCGCGCCTCCACCCCTGCATGTTCCGGCGTGGGTTGCCCGGATTGTCGCTGGCAGTTTTGCAAGCGGAGTCCTGACCGAAGGACGCGGTGCTTCTAACAGAAAGGCCAAGCTAGAGATGGGCTGGACCCCATCGCATCCCAGCTGGCGAACAGGCTTCTCGGCCGTTTAGAAAAGGCGAGCGGGTTACGCCTGCCCGGGTGGAACCACGTGATGTGCTCGCGCAGGGAGTCGAACCCTGAACCTTGGGATTAAGAGGCTGCGGGCATGCAGTGTCAGGGAGTGTCAGGGAGTGCCAAACGAGCCCGAATCCTTGACGCAGCAGTGTCACAGAGTGTCTGCGTGAAGGTGTCATTTAGGGTGTGGGCCATGTATAGGTTCAGGAGTCGGAGGCACTCTTGGGTGGACCGCTGACCGTGAAATCAGTCGAACGCGGCGGCATCCGGGTTGCCTTCAGCGTCTCAGGTCGCCGAAACGCCTCCCTAGTCCTCCTCCACGGAGGATCAGCCACCCGCGTCGGTTCACATCTGATCGATCGCATCGATCATCGCTGGCAGTGCTGGGCTCCCGATCTGCGAGGCCATGGCGACACATCACACACACCCGGTCACTACGCGCTGGAGGAGGTCGCTTCCGACGTCGCCGTCTTGATCAAGGACGTGATCGGATCGCCGGCTGCGGTGTACGGGCACTCGTTCGGGGGCATGTTGGTCTTGCTCTTGCCGCTGACTGGCCCGACCTTGTCCGGGCTCTGATTCTGGGCGATACGGCGCTCTCATTGGAGACGTTAGCGCCGCACATCGACAGGAATCGGCGGATGACTTCGAAATGGCGAGAGCTCGCGGCTTCAGGGGCAGGGTCAGCCGAGATTGCCCGACAACTCCGAGACATGCCTGAGGTGGTCAGTGCCGTAGAAGCGGAGTCGCCGTGGTTCGACGCGATGGCGGCGAGTCTGGCTCGCCACGATCCCGATTTCCTGAACTCGGTCCTGGAAACGCTGGATACTTCGCATCGCGCACTCAAGGGTGGGGCCATCCTCAAACGAATCCACTGCCCCGTACTCTTGATCCGAGGCGACCCGGCGAACGGAGGCCTCGTGGGCGACACGGACATGCGGTTAGCAGCTGAATATCTCTCGAACTTCGAGGTCGTCAATCTCACCGGCGTCGGCCACGGTCTCGACGACGCCCAGGTTGCCACGGCGATCAATCGCTTCCTTGCCCCGATCCTCAGCGGCTGAAGGCATTTCTCAATAAGGATCAGGGCATCTCACCAGTCCTCGAAGCTGTGACGCAAACTTCTCAGGACGTCTCAGGGAGGATCACGGAGTCTCACGGGTAAGCTGTCAAACAGATTGTCAGAAGAACTGACCTCAGGTCATGCTCGCCCTCCAGGTTACTGAAAAAGCTCCAGACGCTGCATTCGCGTTTGGCTCACCTGGAACCGGATTGAAGTCTGACCCATACCGTTGATGAAGTCCGCCCACGACGGTAATCCTCATCCAATGTTGGGCAGGGTGACCATTACCCAGTGGACGCCGCCATCGGTAGTGCCGAATAGGTAATACCCCGTGTACACCCATCCGTGCGATGGATCGACGAAGTCGAACACGCCTCGCTGCCAACCTGGCGCTGGGAGGGGAG
>DASWCA010000054.1:0-20188 GCA_036390355.1 Acidobacteriaceae bacterium | reverse complement strand
TCGCCCTTGCACCTGGACTACAGTACTTAACCTTTCTGCCATCCGGGAACGGCCAGAGAAGCTGCGGATCCCGCTCGCTCAAAAATCTGTCGGACTTTTGGAGGCTTCTATGCGTCGTGCAGTCGCAGGGATACTGTTCTTTCTATTCGCCGGTGTTGCATTCGCACAGAGCACCTTTCGCGGCGGCTTATCTGGGATTGTGACCGATAGTCAGGGCGGTATTATTCCCGCCGCAACAATTCAGGTCACGAATTCAGCAACCGGGCTCGTCTACAAGACTGCCTCGTCGAGCGCCGGAGATTATTCGATTTCCGATCTTCCGATTGGCGATTACACCGTCGTCGTCGCTTTCCCAGGTTTTGCAAACGTAAAGGTAGACCAGGTACGCATCTCCGCGGGTGTCATTTTCAGCCTTCCAGTTACGCTGAAGATAGCTACCACAACGACGACGGTGGAAGTGGACGCTGCCGCGCTCACCATAGATACGGTCAGTCAGGTGCGTACCTTCACTGTTCCGAAAGAGGAGGTCACGGACGTTCCCATCAACGGTCGCAGCTTCACCCAGATGGTCAACATGCTGCCGGGCAACACCACCGGCACCAGCAAATACCAGATCGACGGCGTGGACAATAACGACATGTATGGCAATACTGGCGCCGCCGCCAACCAGGGCGGCGTGGGCGGCGTTCCTGGAACCCTGCTCCCCATCGACTCGATCGATGAGCTCTCGACGCAGACGCAGGGTGGCGCCGACTCAGGTGGAAACTCGGGTACCACGATCAATGCGGCCATCAAATCGGGTGGCAACAAGATCCACGGCACGGCGTATTACTTCAACCGCAATGAGTTCTTCGCGGCCCAGGGGCCGTTTGCGAAGTACAGTAACGCTACTCGTGTCGCTGCGGGTTCCCCTGCCCTCAAGAAGCCGCCAATCCACTTTCAGGAGATGGGCGGTTCCGTCGGCGGCCCAATCCTCAAAGACCGCATGTTTTACTTCCTCAACTACGAGCGCCAGCAGTATGTTCTCGGGCAGGGCACCTCCCAGCAGACTGAACCCTCCGCCGCTTATGTGGCCCGAGCCGTGGCGCTGCTGCAGGCCGGTGGCGTGGATACATCCGCGGGCAATCAAACACTCACCATGACGAAAAACCTGATTACGACCCTGTGGCAGCCGGGAATGATCACCGGCCCGGCATCGCCAGGAAACTGGACGCCTCCCACCAGTGCGGCGCAGCACGGGTATAGCAACAACGTGGTGATGAAGTTCGACCAGACGATCAACAAGAAGAATACGCTCTCCGAGCGCTGGTACTGGGGCGAAGGCAAGCAGACGGCGCCGCTCAGCACCAGCCAGAACCCGTGGTACTACCAGGTCGCGGGCGAACGCGTCGACAATGTGGCGGTCACCCTGAACACCTCGCTCAACGCCAAATCCTCCAACCAGATTCTGATGGGGGTCGACTACTACAACCAGCCCTTCGGGGATGCAAATCCCAATGGTGGCGCGGCAGCCACCGGCTTTATCGCCGGTGTGGGGCCTGGAAACACCTTTGGCCAACCAGGAATCGCCATCTCCGGGTTCGACGGTACCGGCGGTACCACCGTACAGATTCGCAACGACTTCAGCGGACATCTCACGGAAACTTACTCGCTCACGCTGGGCAAGCACCAGATTCGGGCCGGCGGCGAGTATCGGCGCACGCAAATCTTTGACGTAGCTACCGGCAGAGGCAGCAGCAGCATCGTCTCGCGCGGCACCTTCAGCTTCTCCGGCAGCCGCGGGTACAAGGCCCCGAGCGGCGGCAATGGCTCTTCCTACCCGACCACGTTCCAAGGCGCGACGCTCGACTCCCAAACCAAGGCCCTTGCCGACTATCTGCAGGGAGAGGTTGCCCTCTCTGGAAACAGTGCTGGGGCTAGCCTCTTCAACGGTATCCTCGACCGCAACGACTCTGAGAACAACTTCAACATCTTTGCCCAGGACAACTACCAGGTCACCTCTCACCTGAACCTGTCGTACGGTCTGCGCTGGGAGTATCTGTCACCGGTCGGCGACGACCAGAGGGACCTGTCCACCTTCCGCGCGGGCACTCTAGCCAGCTCGCTCGATCTCACCGGCGGTCTCGCGGTCATCGGCCAGGACATCAAGGAACCGTACCATGCCTTCACGAAGCAGATTTCTCCGCGCCTCGGCTTCAACTGGCAGCCGACGATCTTCCCATCCATCACCAAAGGGATGGTGCTCCGAGGCGGTATTGGATTGTACTTCGATCAGCCGGGTGCTGGAAACTGGCTGAATCCCACCACGGCGGGCAGTCTGGCTGGCAACCCAGCCGGAACCAGGCCGCTCTACAATGAGACGCTGAGCGGTCCGAACATCGTGCCGAACGTTTCGATCTTCCCGTCCAATGCGGCGGCCAGCATCCCAAACAACGGTGCAGGCGGCGTATGCACGGGCGTCACGGTGGCTACCTGTCCGGCTCTAGCCATCTCTGCCGTGGATCCCAACTACAGCACCGGCAATACGACGAACATCTCGTTCAGCGTCCAGAAAGCCCTGGGCCCCAAGGCAGTCATGGAGATCAGCTATGTGGGATCGCGGGGACGTCACCTGTCCAACTCCATCGACCTAAACCAGACGACGTATGGGGCGACCACCAACACGGCGGTCAAGGACGGGTTTCTTTTCGCACAGAGCCAGCGGCCCTACTTCAGTAAGTACCCCAACTTTGCCAAGATCACGCAGGTCACCAGCTTTGGATCGTCGAATGCCAACGCCTTCCAGGCCTATATCCGTACGAGAAACTGGCATGGGCTGATCTCCGAGATCTCCTACGCCCTGTCGACCAGTGTCGGTACCGGTTCAATTGAGGACTACAACAATCCTGCAGCGGACTACGGTTCCAACGCAGTAGTCACCGACCAGGTCAAAGGCTATTGGACCTATGTCATTCCCAACCTCAAGCGCGGGCCGTCGTGGCTGGTCAACAAGTGGATTACGGGCGGATGGCAGACCACGGGCACACTCGCCTTCAAGGGCGCCGCTGCCGTCACTGCGAGTGGTTCGGGCTCCTGCAATCAATCCTCTTCCACCGGCAATACCTACGCCCTTACCTGCTCTGGCCTGGGGCTTGGTGAAGGCGCCGGCCGCGCCAATCTCACTGGCCTTCCGCGTTTTTGCTCGGGCGCAAAATGCGGAGGCACTTTGGCTTCCGGCGTCACAGGCACCTCCAGAAGCACGATTACAAACGGCTTCATTCAGTGGTACAACCCGCTTTCAGTGATCGCTCCTCCCGGCTGCTCCGTTGCCGCGCCAAGCTTTGGACCGGACTGTTCCCTGCCGCTCTCGGCCTACTACGGCAAGACGGCACCAGGTCAGATTCACGGAGCGCCTGGCTTCGGAGACGTCGACCTCTCCATCTTCAAAAACTTCCCCATCACAGAGAGGGTCAAGGGGCAGCTCCGTGGGGAGATGTTCAACGTCCTCAACCGGTATAACTACGCGAAGCCATCGTTGAGTGCGGGCAACACCGCGACGGACCACAGATATATCCCAGTGGGAGGGACCATGGCTCCGAATAATTCCTTGACTACCGGGCAGATCACCAGCACAATCGGCGGCACCAGCGCCCCCGGTATCGCAGTAGGCGAACCCTTCAACTGCCAACTCGCGTTCAAAGTCATTTTCTAGTTTGCCACTTGATGGGATGGACTGCCCCCGCCTTTGCGAGGACCGTCCACCCCAAACACTCCTCGATCCGGCGAAGGCGGAGCAATTCCCATGAGAAACAAGCGGCACACCAAGCTATTCGTACTGATCACGGCGTTGGCGATCACGCATGTCTGCTCGGCGTCGAGCCTCTCAGGCGATTGGGTCGGCCAATTGACCGGCCCGTTCGACTCTCAGTACACCGCTCAGTACAACCATGTCACTCTGAAGGCCGACGGCCCGAAGCTGAGTGGCGCGTGGGGCACGAATACGCTGGCGGGAACTCTCGCTGGCGCTAAGGTCGAAATATCGTTGACGGATGCAAGCGGCAAGCCGGCGGGCACGCTCACCGGCACTCTCGCCGACGACGCGTTCTCCGGCACCGGAAGCGCAGTCCCCGCTCGCAGGATGGGTGGCGGTGGCATGATCGCGCAGCCTCCAACCGACGTTACATGGAAGCTGACCCGCGCCGCCGTTCCTCCGGCCACTCCGAAAACCTACGACTTCGAACCGAACGTAGCCTACGGTACCTACTCCGCCGCGGAACCGCCGAACCTGCATATCTTTCCCGGCGACACCGTCAATACGCGGACAATGGATAACGCCCGCGACACCAAAATCATCCACCACGGAACCGGTGGCGACGCGAATATTGGTCCCTTCTACATTGAAGGCGCGCTGCCTGGCGACACGCTGGTGGTGAAGATCGTCAAGCTCCGCACCAACAAGCCGATCGGCCGTCAGGGAAGCCGCTTCAACCAGTACGCGGTGACGCAGGCCTATTCGTTGGCGGCGCAATATGACCCGAACTTCAACGGCTCATGGGAACAGTATCCCGACGAGGGAATCGCGAAACTGCCTCCGTCGCCCGGTCTGCCCCATCTCACAATTCCCCTGAAACCGATGCTTGGCTGTATCTCCGTCGCACCTCCGGGAGAAGAACAGTGGGGCGGAACGGATCTCGGCCCGTTCGGCGGAAACATGGACTACAACGACAATGCGCAGGGCACGACGTTGTACTTCCCCGTCTTCCACCCAGGGGCCTTGCTCGGAATGGGCGATGCTCACGGCGCGATGGGCGATGGCGAGGTCGTAGGCACCGGACTTGAGACTTCCGTGGATATCACCTTCACCGTCGATGTCATCAAGGGTTACGCAACGCCCCAGGTACGCGCCGAGACAAAGGACTATCTGATCTCCTTTGGCGTCTCGGGCTCGGTTCCAGATTCGATTCAGCTCGCCACTACGCAACTGGCGGAATGGGTCAAACATGACTACGAGCTCAACGACAGCGAAGTGGCCCTGCTCTTCGGCGATGTGCTCAAGTACGACATTACGGAGTTAGTCGATCCCCACTTCAATGTTGTGGCCAAGGTGCCCAAGAGCGTGTTGGCGACCCTCAACAAGTAAGCCCCGACGAAATCGATGACCACATGGATAGGAGCATGACGATGGCAAAGCGATGGATGATGATGGCTGCCCTGGCCGGTGCGATTGCCTTTACACGGGTGTGCGTGGCAGCCGATGTCTCCGGCAACTGGGTCGCAACCATTGGAAGCGAGCCCCAGCTACAGTACACCCGCGTTACGTTGACGGCGGACGGCGACAAGCTTAGCGGGATATGGGGTGCTTCGAAGATTGACGGCACGCTCACCGATGGCAAGCTCGACATCAAGCTGACCGACGCGCAAGGTAATCCAGCCGGCGCGCTGACCGGGACTTTCTCCGGCGAAACTATTACAGGCACCGGCACCATCCTCGGAGGCGGCCGGGGTGGCCGTGGCGGCGGTGGCTCCGCAGGAGGGATGGGCGGCGGTGCCGTTCCTATGGGCGGTGGTGGGTTTGGCGGCAGAGGAGGTGCGAGCGGTCCGGTGAATTTCACGCTCGCCCACGCTAAGGTTCCTCCTTCGAAACCGCGAGAAATTGCCTATAATCCGACCAGCTTCGTCGCAACCTACTCGGCAACAAACAAGCCCGAGCTGACAATCTTTCCCGGCGACGTCGTTCACACCTGGACCGCTGACGCGGGCGGCGTCGATGCCAGGGGTGTGCGGCACCGTGGCGGCGACTCCAATATCGGTCCTATTTATGTAGAAGGCGCCCTGCCCGGAGACACCCTTGCGGTGCATCTGCTCAAGGTGCGGACGAACCGCTCCAGTGCGCATCAGGGGAGCCACCTCAACCCGCACGCAGCCACCGCCGCGTACCTCGTCGGCGCGCAGTACGATCCCGCAGTCGACGGCGAGTGGACCTTGCTGCCCGACAAAGGCATCGCTGTGCCGACTCATCCCAGCGAGCACATGAAGAACTACAGTGTCCCTTTGAAGCCGATGCTCGGATGCGTTTCGGTTGCGCCTCAGGGCGACCAACAGTATCGTGGCGGAGACCTCGGCCCCTTCGGCGGCAATATGGACTATAACGAGATCGCAGAGGGCGCGACGGTCTACTTCCCAGTCTTCCACCCGGGTGCGCTTCTGGGCATGGGAGACGGCCACGCAGCTATGGGCGACGGCGAGGTTGTGGGCAGCGGTCTGGAAACCTCGATGGACGTCGACTTCTCCGTCGAGGTGATTCCGGGCGATTCCAGCGGCATGGTGCGTGTCGAGAATAAGGACTATCTCATCGCCTTGGGTGTCGCCGGTTCGGTCCCAGTATCGATTCAGATTGCAACATCGCAGTTGGCCACCTGGATCAAGCAGAAGTACAAACTGAGCGACAGCGAAGTAGCCATTCTCTTTGCATCAACACTGAAATATGACATCACCGAACTAGTGGATTCGAGATACAACGTAGCCGCAAAAGTGCCAAAAAGCGTGCTCGCCACCATGAAATAAGAGACCGCATCATCTCAAATGCCGACAACACGCTTCCGTCGCGCACGATAAACCAGTGTCAGAAATGTGACCGTGCCACAACTGATCAGGCTTGCCGCCATCCCCAAAATTAGGGAGGGATCGTCCTGATAGAAGCCGTGAACAATCCCAATCGCCTGAAGCACATTAAACCCACCGAACGTGATCAGCGAGATGCCCTCATCGCTCTTCTTCCGCCACACCGCCAGCACCTGCGGGACGAAAAGCAGCGCGTTGCACAGCAGCCCCAATCCGAATACCACGGCGACAATCTGTTTCATGCGCAATTCCCTTCCCGTCGCTCTAGCCGCGAGCCGAACGAACGGCGGCGGCAAGGTCGCGAAGGATGTCGACAGTCTCAGGCCATCCCAGGCAACCGTCCGTAAGGCTCTGGCCGTAAACGAGAGGCTTGCCCGGAACCAGCTTTTGCGCACCCGCGACCAGATTGCTCTCAATCATCACGCCGATAATGCGGCGATCGCCGCCAGCAATCTGCCCGGCGATGTCGCTCGCGACCAGCCTCTGCCGCGTGTAATCCTTATTGCTGTTGGCGTGCGAGCAATCGATCATGATGCGCGCGGGCAGCCCGGCGTCCTCCAGCTTGCGGCTCGCGGCATCGACAGAAATCGCGTCATAGTTGACCAGCCTGCGGCCGCCGCGCAGGATCACATGACAGTCTGGATTGCCGGTAGTCACAAAGATCGCGGTCTGTCCGCTCTTTGTTCCGCCGAGAAAAGTATGTTCGTGCGTGGCGGAAAGAATCGCGTCGATGGCGATCTGTACGTCGCCGGACGTTCCGTTCTTGAAGCCGACCGGACACGAGAGACCACTCACCAGTTGACGGTGAACCTGGCTCTCCGTCGTGCGCGCCCCAATCGCGCCCCAGGTCACTAGATCGACGAAGTATTGCGGCGAGATGATGTCCAGGAATTCTGTTCCCGCGGGAACGCCCATCTCCGCGAGATCCAGCAGCAGATGCCGAGCCATGCGCAGGCCGTCGTTGATCTTGTACGACTGATCGAGAAACGGGTCGTTGATCAGGCCCTTCCATCCAATCGTCGTGCGCGGCTTCTCGAAGTACACCCGCATCACAATGCAGAGGCTCTCGGAAAACTCAGCCATCACCGGCTTCAGCAACGCGGCATATTCGCGCGCGGCCTTGGTGTCGTGAATAGAACAGGGCCCGACCACAACCAGCAGCCGCGGGTCGCGGCCTGCAAGGATCTCGCTCACCTCATTCCGCGCCGCGAATACAGTAGACACGGCCTTGTCGGAGATAGGAAGCTCCTCCTCAAGGAAAACGGGAGGAAGGACAACCTTGGTCCACTTAATACGGAGATCATCTGTGCGATGTAAAGTATGCATTCGGGTGGGAACCGTCTGAGCCACGACGGACTTTCGCTGAAAGGGCGGCCAAATCCCTTTATTGAGTGTATCAGCCAGCCACACCTGGCTCGCCCTATGCAGACCGGAGTAGCAGAGGGCTCGTAGCCCGAGGCTTTAGCCTTGGGTCTCAAGCGGTAAAGCCACACCCCTTCCGCGTCGTCATGCCACACCCCTTCCGCGTCGTCATTCTGACTCGCAGAGTCAGAATCTCCGTAGTTGTCTCTCGGGGTACCAGCGGGCTTCAGCCACGGGCCTTCCTGTCAACGAGGTGATTCAGGCTTTTCAATACCCTCTTAGTGCAGCTTGTACGGTTCAGCCGGCTCGGGCACCGGATCAGGAACCTTAGGCGGCTCCAGCTTCGCAGCACCCGCAACTCCAGCCCCGCTCACGTTGTATACGCTCAGCAGAGGCCCATCAAAGCCCGTCACCTTGATGCCGGACAGTCGCACGCCCTTCATGTTCGCCAGTGAGATCCCCTTCTTGCACGTCCCAGTCACATTTTCCAGCACAAATCCATCGAGCGGCTTATTTGGATGAAT
Source organism: Acidobacteriaceae bacterium (assembly GCA_036390355.1). Classification (GTDB taxonomy): domain Bacteria; phylum Acidobacteriota; class Terriglobia; order Terriglobales; family Acidobacteriaceae; genus Edaphobacter. Next base: position 11,702 of record DASWCA010000054.1, on the reverse strand, counting down.
CTCCACCGCGGAAACCAGCGTAGGCAAATCCATCACATGAACGTTGCGAAACTGGAAGTTCCGAAACGTGGGGATGCCCGCGTCCCCGGCGATCGAGAACTCATCCTGCTTGCCGCTATTGAGATTGTTGAGCCGTAGAAACCCCTGCTGCGCGCCCGAGACTTCGAGATCGTTCATGGTGATGTCTTCGATAAATGCGCCACGCCCCGGCCGGCTCTTGATATAAATGGCGTGACTTCTCGCCCCAAGAAACTTGCAATGGTCGACGTGCACATCGCGAATGCCGGCCGACGTCTCCGATCCGATGCCGATGCACGCAAAATTGTGATCGATAAAAGTGCAGTTGCTGATGTGTACATCCTCGGTCGGCCGGTTGATCGTATTCGCCTCGGCCCCGCGTCCCGACTTCAGCGAGATGCAATCGTCCGCGGTATCGAAATCGCAGCCATCAATCGTCAGATGCTTGCACGAGTCCACATCGATGCCATCAGCGCCGCTCTTGATCGTCACATTCTTGAAGCTGACATTCTCACAATATGTCGGATGGATCGACCACATTCCGAACTGTTGCGTAAAGCAATCCTCCACGCGCACGTTCTTGCAGTTCACAAACTCCAGTAGAGCAGGAAGTCGAAGCCCGCTCGGCCGCTCGACTCTGCCCTTCACCGCCGGACTTCCAACGATCTTCCCTTTGCCAACCAGGCCGATGTCGTTGGCGTCCGTCGCCGAGATGAACCCGATGTAACCCTTGATCCAGCGGCCCTCCCAGCGCACCTGCGCCAGCGGATAGTCCGCCATATCCGGCGATCCGTTCAGAGTCGCGCCCTCCTCAATCCGCAACACAACGCCGCTGCGGAGACTCACCGCGCCCGTCAAATAATCTCCGGCAGGCACCACAACTTCACCGCCGCCAAATACCGAACAGCGCTCGATCGTCTGTTGAATCGCAAGCGTGTCCTTAGTCTTCCCGTCGCCCGTCGCGCCATAGTCGCGAACATTCAGCACGACCGTGGACTTCGCGGGTGTCACGATGGAGCGATGTGCAGCCCCTGCGCTCGCCGTCGCCTTCTTCGCTTCCTGAGCCTCACCCAGGCTCGGCAGCAATGCCAGCACAGGCATCGCGAGCGTCCCCTGCGCCGCCTTCTTCAAAAAATCCCTGCGCTCCATCAAAGCCCTATCCCTCATCGCATGCCTTTCTCTCAAACATTCGCCAATATAAATTTCCAACCGACTCCCGCTACTTCGCTGCGTTCGGACCAACTCCCGGCGGATACTTGTCGAACGTCAGCGCCGTTGGCTTGCCCATCAGATACTTGTCCGCGAAGGCCAGCAACGCATCCCAGTCCCCCTGCACCATTCCATGCGGACGATCCGCAAAGCTGATCCCAACCTGTCCGCATCGTGAAGGACCATCGAAACAATATGCTTCGTCAGCGGCGTAGTGGTTAACCGCCACGAAGGCACCGCGCGCCAAAGTGGTCATACCATATAGTGCCGAGCATACTAACTGTCGCTCGGTTACGGTGTCAAAGAACCATATTTGCTCCAGATTCATCGCCGACGTCCGGCGCCGGCGGAGGTTCTCATTCCGGACAAAGGCCACTCATTCGACCGGCGATTTTTGTGGTCTGACCAACCCGACGGATTCGGCAATCGACCCGCGCGGTCACCCCCTCCTTCCCCATCCCACCAAAGTGTCTATCCACCCGCCACCCCATCGTCGTAGGATAGTCACTGAACCTCTGATGAAGCCGCACTCCTTATTCCGCTCCATGTTGGCGATGATCCCAGCCATCGCGATGACCTGTCCCCAGGCCATCGCGGCCGAGCACGTCACCCTCCGCAACGGCTCCGAATTCGACTGCACCCGCCAGGAACCCGCCGGCGATCACGTCCGCCTCTACCTCTTCCCGGCCGCAAATTCAGGTATTGCCCTCCACCCCGCGTCAGACAACGCCAACTACATCGAAGTCGCCACCAGCGCCGTCCTCCGTGTCGAGATCGTCCCAGATCCTCCTCCGCCACCGCCCGCCCCATTGTTGTCATCCCGCAGCGCAGCGGAGTCGCCCACCGCTCCCCTTACCCCCGCCGAGATGCATCAGCTCCTCACCCGCGCCAGCGCCCTGCACAACATCGACGCCGACCTCCTCGCCTCCGTCGTCAAAGCTGAAAGCAACGGCAACACGCTCGCCGTCTCCCGCGCCGGAGCCCGCGGCCTCATGCAGCTCATGCCGTCGACCGCCTCCACCCTCGGCGTCCAGAACTCCTTCGCGCCCGACCAGAACATCACCGGCGGCACCACCTATCTCGATCAGCTCCTCGTCCGCTATCACGACGATCTAGCTCTCGCCATCGCCGCCTACAATGCAGGCCCCGCCGCGGTCGACCGCTACCACGGCATTCCGCCCTACCGCGAAACCCGCGCCTACGTCGCACGCGTCATCCGCGAGTTCAACCGCCGCAAGCTCGCTGCCGCCGCAACCCTGGCCGACGGCATCCATTAACCTGCAGGCCGCAACGCAGTACGCGGAGACCAGCCCAATGAAAAACCGGAAGGGCCTCGCCTGGCTCGCAATCCTCCTCGTGCTGGCGCTCGTCGTCTACGCCAACCGCGGCCGCATCCACTTCGACTGGGCGATGTTCTTCCAGCAACTGCGCCGCATAAGCTGGCCCCACATCGCCGCCGGCATCGCCCTCATCTACTCCACCTATTGGCTCCGCGCCACGCGCTGGTCCGTCTTCCTCTCCGCGACGAAGAAGGTCTCGCCTTTCTCCCTCGTAAGCCCGCAGTTCATCGGCTTCACCGCCGTCGCTCTCTTCGGCCGTCTCGCCGACGTGATCCGCCCCGCACTCGTCGCCAGGCGCGTTCAACTTTCCGTCAGCTCCCAGGTTGCCGTCTACACCATCGAGCGCATGTTCGACCTCGGCGCCGCCGCCATCATCTTCTCCGGGGCCCTGCGCTTCGTCCCCGGCGATCTCCCCCATCACGAGATATTCATCCAAGTCGGTCGCGTCTCCCTCAAAATCACTGCCGCCATCGCTGTCTTCGCTATAGTCATCCGAGCCTACGGAGAACCCGTCGCCTCTGCCATCCACACCGCACTCCGCCCCATCTCTCACTCCATCGCAGACAGCGTCGCCGACAAGATCCGCGGCTTCCGCGAGGGCCTCAACGCCATCTCCTCCGCGCAGGACTTCCTGATCACCGCGCTCATCTCGCTCGCCATGTGGGGCCTCATCGGCCGCGCCTACGTCGAGACGCTCCATGCCTTCGTCGACACTCCATCGCTCGCGACCATCTCCTTCTCCAGCACCATGCTGCTCATGGGCGCCAGCATTTTAGCGTCGGCGTTTCAGTTCCCCATCATCGGCTGGTTCACCCAGATCGCCGCAACCGCTACCACCATGCATGAGTCCTACGGCACACCCATCGAGGCCGCCACCGCCTGCGGAGCACTCCTCCTCATCGTCACCTTCCTCTCCATCATCCCCGCCGGCCTAATCGCCGCCCGCCTCAATCACATCAGCCTCAAGTCCGCCGCCGAATCCGCCGCCGCAGAGGCGCCTGCCGAACCCGCCATCTAAAGCCCGGGTGCCCCATTCATCGCGGTCTCATCGCGATGGGTGGGATGTATGCCGTTCGATGCGCCAGCCTCTAGTTCTCGCTTACACTTGTATCCGTCGCTTCTCCACCTCTAAAGGATCCCCTTTGCCCGCCACGCCTCGCCCGCTTGACCTCGTCCCTCACCGCCGCTACAACCCTCTCCTCCGCCAATGGATCCTCGTCTCCCCCCAACGCACCCAGCGTCCCTGGCAGGGCGAGACCACCAAAGCCGTCGCCTCTCCGGGCCTTAGCTACGACCACACATGCTACCTCTGCCCCACCAACGCCCGTTCCGGCGGAGTCCACAATCCCGCCTACAAATCCATCTTCGCCTTCGACAACGACTTCCCCGCGCTCCTCCCCGAAGTCCAGGCCGACGGCGCACCGAATCCTTCTCCACTCCTGGTCGCCGAGCCCGAGCGCGGCCTCTGCCGCGTCCTCTGTTTCCACCCCGATCACTCGCTTACCCTCGCCCGCATGACCGTCCCCGACATCACCGCTGTCATCGACGCATGGGCCGCCGAAACCACAGCCCTCGGCGACCTCCCTTGGATCAACCACGTCCAGATCTTCGAAAACCGTGGCGCCATGATGGGCGCCTCCAACCCGCATCCGCACTGCCAGATCTGGGCCACCGAACACATCCCCGACGAGCCTCTCCGCGAACTAGCCGCCCAGCAGGCCTACCACGACGAGCACGGCACCTGCCTCCTCTGCGACTACGTGGCCACCGAACTGGCCCATCCGGAAACCCGCATCGTCGTCGAGAACGACCTCTTCGTCGCCGTCGTCCCCTACTGGGCCACCTGGCCGTTCGAAACGCTCGTCCTCCCCCGCCGCCACCTCGGCAGCTTCACCGACCTCACCCCCGCCGAACGCACTGCCCTCGCCGCCATCCTCAAAGCCGTCACCACCCGCTACGACAACCTCTTCCAGGTCAGCTTCCCTTACACCATGGGCTTCCACCAGCGGCCAACCCACGGTCAGGGGCACGACACGATGCACTTCCACGCGCACTTCTACCCGCCGCTCCTCCGTTCCGCCGAGATCCGCAAATTCATGGTTGGCTTCGAAATGCTAGGCATGCCCCAGCGCGACCTCACCCCCGAAACCGCCGCAGCCCGCCTCCGTGCCGTCCCCGCCAAGCACTATGCCGACTGACCGCCCTCAAGAAAGCAAGGAGCAGAGATGGAATGGTCTGGATCTTCTCGTCGAATCAACTGTCACTGCCATTCAACTCGACTACCCGGCTCGCTCAATCCGAATTGAGGTCCGAAGCCCTTGGGAAGGTAAAAGGAGCCTTGTGGATACAATCACTATTGAACCAATAACGGAGTAACCGCAGCAGACGTCTGTTTCGCGCCATTGCTTCTTTTTTGTGCCGTCATTCTGGCGCAGCCAGAATCTCCGTATTTCGCTTTGCCACCCTCCTCCAACCAACTGATTCCACAGCACTACCACCACACCAAAACTATTTTCCTCCAAAACACTCAGCAAATCGCCATGTCAAGCCCCCAAACCTCTCATCTCCCTCATTGCAAACGATATAGACTTGGTCAAATACCAGCCCAAACGCGTATCATTAATGTAGTGGGAAAATTTGAAAACGAGTCGACCTATCAGAGAGCATCCATGAACCATAACTCATTCAGAATGAAATATTTGACTATAACTACCCTGAAATCAGATATTTACAAGCGTCGTTTTTGCCATAGTACTGAAAAATAATAACTTAGTACCACCACCCCCCCGGGGGGGGTACCCCAGAAAGCCCGACACATGCAGACTGCCACTGAACTCGCCGCCCTCCACCTCGCCACTTACGCCGCCCCGGCGCGCCTCTACTCCGCCCCCGGCCGCGTCAACCTCATCGGCGAGCACACCGACTACTCCGGCGGATTCGTCATGCCCGCCGCCATCGACTTCTCCACCCTCATCGCCATCTCCCCGCGGACCGACGGCCGCTTCCTCGCCCACTCCGTCAACTTCAGCGAGTGCATCGACCGCCCCATCGACGAACTCCTCGCCGCCCGCGCCGGCACTTGGTCTGACTACCCCGCCGGAGTCCTCTGGGCACTCAAGGAAAAGGGCATCCCAATCGAGAACGGCTTCTCCCTCACCATCACCGGCAACGTCCCCCTGGGCGCCGGCCTCAGTTCGTCGGCCTCAGTCGAAGTCGCCACCGCCTTCGCCGTCCTCGGCACTCTCGGCATCGAGATGCCTCTCAGCGAAATCGCCCTCCTTTGCCAGCGCGCCGAGAACGCCTTCGCCGGAGCTAACGTCGGCATCATGGACCAGTTCGTCATCTGCTGCGGCCAGCAGGACAACGCCGTCATGATCGACACGCGCTTCCTCACCTGCACTCTCGCGCCTATCCCTTTCGACGTCCGCATCGTCATCTGCAACTCCATGGTCAAGCACTCCCTCGCCGAAGGCGACGGAGGCTATAACACCCGTCGCGCCGAGATGGAGCAGGGCCTCTGCATCCTGCAGAAGCACCGCCCGGAGATTGCAGCCCTCCGCGACGCCACCATGGACGACCTCGCGAAATGGGGCTCCGAGATGTCCGAAAAGTCCCTCCGCCGCTGCCGCCACGTCATCACCGAAGACGATCGCGTCATCGCCGCCCTGCACGCGTTCCAGAACAACGACCTCACCCGCTTCGGCGAACTCATGCACCAGGCTCACATCAGCTTCCGCGACGACTTCGAGGCCTCATGCCCCGAGATCGACATCCTCGTCTCCCTCGCCAACCAGCATCCCGGCTGCTTCGGCGCGCGCCTCACCGGCGGAGGCTTCGGAGGCTGCACCGTAAATCTAGTCGCCGCTGACCACGCCGCCGCCTTCGTCGAAGCCATGCGCGCAGGCTACCTCAGCGCCACCAATATCGCCGCCGAAATCTACACCAGCCAAGCCTCCGCCGGCGCCCACGCGATCCCGCTTTAAGTGCCCTCCCTTATGCCCCGCCACCCGCCCAAAGCTGATGGCTGATGGCTGATGGCTGATGGCTGAAAGCCGATTCACAAAAAACCTTTCCATGCCAACCACACGCTCAAACCTCATACCTCGAACCCCTCCAAATCTTGTCAAGCCCCCTACGCAGTGGAAAACCCATCCACAATCCACAAACCAAAGCACATCAAATTTTCCGAAAAGTGGCATGTCAGTTATGGTCCGCTAGGTATACTTAAAACAGAAGAGAAAAACAAAGAAGCCCGGCCTCGTGCCGGGCTTTTCCATTTAATCCAACCATGCCCTGATATATACCAGCACACACCTAACATTTTTAGAACACGTACTTTAGGACTTAAGTACAGGGGGATATGCATCATCCGAAGGCGCCTCTAGGTAAACCAAGGCTTAAGCCTTGGTCCTCCCGAGCCAGCCCTCGATCAGGGGTTTTAACCCCTGGGGTATGCCCTGGCCGGGCTTCTCCATTCGACTCAAACATACTCTGGTATATACCAAAACGCGATACCTAACATCTTTAGAAGATGTACTTTAGGACTTAAGTACAGGGGGATATGCATCATCCGGCAGGCGTATCTAGGTAAACCAAGGCTTCAGCCTTGGTCCTCCCGAGCCAGCCCTAGATCAGGGGTTATAACCCTGGGGTATGCCCTGGCCGGGTTTCTCCATTCGACTCAAACATATTCTGGTATATACCAGTCGTCGTACCTAACATCTTTAGAAGATGTACTTTAGGACTTAAGTACAGGGGGGAGGATCTCCAGCGCCGAAAACTCATGACTCAAACAAGGGGGAACTCCAGACGCGGGGTGCGCATGACAATCTTCACCTCGAACCTCGAACCTCGAACCTCGAACCTAGTACCTAGTACCTAGAAGCGCGCAAAACCGAAGGCCCGGCGCTTGGCCGGGCCTTCACACGTCTCTGCTTATTTCTAGGCTCCTGGCTTCCTTCTTGCCGGAGCAGTGTGATGCATGGGCGCCTTCGGAGCCGGCTTGGCCTTGGGCAGCACAACTTCACCGTCCGTCATGGTGATCATGGTCGGCTTCGGCGTATACGAGTCATAGGTCCCGGCAACCGTCACCGTCTGGCCCACAGCCGTGGCCGCCGTAATCGCATCCTGGGTCTTCTTAGCCGCCGCCTTCTGAGCAGCCGTTCCGGTCTGTTCCTCAGGCGCCTTCATATTGAACGTGAAGTCCGCCGTCTTGGACGCCTTTGCATCGTTGGAAACCGCGAGTTGCAATTGGGTAGGTGTCGCTGCAATCACCACACCCTCAATCTGGACCGACTTGCCCTTGATGCTGTCCCATACCTTCGCGGCGTCCTCAGGAGAGCCATACTGAAAGACCATCTCCTTATCGTCGATGGCCAATGTGCCCAGATCAGACGTGCTGGTGATGATGCCGTGAATCTGCTCGGCTGGAGTCGGAGCAGGCTTGATCGAAGCTTGGAAACCCGCAGGAGGATTCAGATTCGCTGTCGCGGCCGCTACCACCGCGTCATATCCGTCGTCCCCACCGTGATACTTGTGGTAGCACCACTTACCTTGCGGCGCGTATTGGCTCTTATAGGGTTCCGGCGCGTACGCGACAAACCGCGCAACGTAAAACGCGCAGCTAAGAGCATCAGGCGGATTCGACTGTAGATATGCGATACCGAGGAAATACGTGTCCTGCAGTTGCGGGCCCGGCGTCTTGGTCTGCGCTTCTGGCACGGAGGCAAGCTCTTTCTTGAACGCATCGACGGCAGTGTTTCCGTCCTTCTTATTCAGTGCCGCTGCGCCAATGACGCTGTAGAGGGACGGTGTTACGGCCGTCTGTAGTGCCTTGAAGTCGGCATCGGACATAGCCGCCGGCTTAGTCACTGCGAGGCCCTTTTGCGCGAATCCCGCAGCGGCGTCCAGCGCCGCCTGCTTGGCCGTAGGATCGGTCAGACTCTCGGAGAGCGCCTTGCGAAAAACTGCTTCAACCACGAACGCTCTCGGATTGTTGGGATCAAGCTGCAGCACACGGTCTGCCGTATCCACAGCCTTGGCCGCATCATTCAGCTGGTAGTAGGTAGTCATCAGCACTTCCAGCGTGGGAAGCTTCACGCAGGATTGCGGGAACGCACTCAGGTAAGCCTCAATCGCCGCCGCCTTCGCTGCGGGAGCAGTCTGGCCCATCGCATCGGTATAAGGCTTATATTCTGTGTCCGCCATCGGAGGGCATGCGGACTGGCCGGCAGGAGCTGCCTGGGCGTAACACATGGAAGGAAGATGAGATGCGAGTACGGCACACGCCAGGAGAGAGGCTAAACTTACCTTCTTCATTCAAGACTCCTCGTTCATATCTCTTTTAGTTAATGCCCGCCGCCGGAGTCACGGGATTAATTCTCGGGTCCGCGCCGTATAGTTTGCCCTTGCCGCACGCGCGGTTGCGAGGCATATGAGGCTGATTATAGGAAGCAAGCTGCCTTGTGGCAAGTTCATTGAAACCAGCGCTTCTAAACCGCATCAAATATCCTGCTTTCCACGTACTTCAACCAACACAGGGATCGCTGCCCTTGCTGTACACTATGCCTGTTATCAGGCTGCATCCGCAATTCGGAGCGGCACTGGAGAATATCATGAGCGTTACCCAACTCCGCGCCGGCGGAAATCCGCTTTCCCTGCCTCGCGTCACCTCCGACTCCCTTCTCACAAAGAAGCGTACCGGTCATCCGATTACGGCGCTCACCGCGTATGACTACCCGACCGCGCGACTCGTCGACGAAGCAGGCATCGACATGGTCCTCGTCGGCGACTCTCTCGGAATGGTCGTCCTCGGCTACGAGAACACCCTTCCCGTCACAATGGATGAGATGCTGCATCACACTCGAGCTGTCGCCCGCGCGCTGCGCAGGGCATTCCTCGTCGCCGACATGCCTTACGGCTCCTATCACGGATCGCCCCGCGAAGCCACGCATAATGCCATCCGCTTCGTCAAAGATGCCGGGGCCCAGGCCGTCAAGATCGAAGGCGGAGGCGTACGCGCCGAACTGGTCAAGCGCCTCACCGACGCGGAAGTGCCGGTCGTCGCCCACATCGGCCTCACTCCGCAGTCCGTCCACAGCATGGGAGGCTATCGCGTTCAGGGCAAGTCCCTCGACGCCATGGACCGTCTCTCCGCCGATGCGCGCGCCCTCGAAGATGCCGGAGCCGTTGCTATCGTGCTGGAAGGCATTCCCCGCGAACTCGCCGCGCGCATCACCGCACAAAGCGGCGTCCCCACCATCGGCATCGGAGCCGGCCCAGACTGTGATGGCCAGATCCTCGTCTTCCACGATCTGTTCAACCTCACCTTCGCTCCTGCCGCAAAGTTCACGCGCCAGTACGCGGACGGCGCAGCCTTCTTCTCCTCCGCGCTCCAAAGCTACCGGGACGACGTAGCCGCCCACAAATTCCCCAGCGACGCTGAGAGCTATCACCTCTCCCGCGAGGTGCAGGCCGCCATCGCAGCCACCGAGCCGCGGGCGCGCAAGGCCTGAACCGGATGCTCGTCTGCAAAACACCCGCCGAGATGCAAGCCGCCTGCCGCGATCTTCGCAAATCAGGCAGCCACACCCTCGGTCTCGTCCCCACCATGGGAGCGCTGCACGCCGGCCATATCTCCCTTGTCTCCGCCGCACTCAGCGAGTGCGATTCGGTCGCCGCCTCCATCTTCGTCAACCCCACCCAGTTCGCGCCCGGTGAGGATTTCGAAGCGTATCCGCGCGACTTTGAAGCCGACTGGCGCAAGCTCGCCGCCGCCGGGGTCCACATCCTCTTCGCCCCATCCACAGCCGACATGTACCCGCCCGGCAACACCACCTTCGTCGAACCCGGCGAAATCGGCACCCGCCTCGATGGAGCATCGCGCCCCGGCCACTTTCGCGGAGTCGCCACCATCGTCGCCCGCCTCTTCCACATCGTCGCGCCCGACCGCGCCTACTTTGGCCAGAAAGACGCCGCCCAGGTCGCAGTCCTCCGCCACATCGTCCGCGACCTCAACTTCCCCATCCACCTTGGCATCTGCCCCATCGTGCGCGAATCCGACGGCCTCGCTATGAGTTCCCGCAACTGCTACCTAACTGCGGAGGAGCGCGGCCGCGCACTCATCCTCTCGCGCGCACTGGCCGCCGCACAGAACCTCGCGGCGAAGGGCGAAACCAAATCCGAAGCTCTCCGCGCCGCCATCCTGGCCGTCTTCTTCACCGACCCAATGCTCCACCTCGACTATGCATCTATCGTCGATCCGGACACGCTGCTGCCCGTCGCCGACATATCCCGCGGCGCACTCATCGCCGTCGCCGCCTGGATCGGCAAAACCCGCCTCATCGACAACCTCATCGTCCAACCGCAGTAATCGGGTGCCCCATGTTCGACGCGGTCTCATCGCGTCGAACATGGGAATACCAAGGCCGGGTGTCACACATCTCTCTTCTGAGATGTGGGTTCCTGAACCGTGATAGCTTGGCAGCGGAGACGCCCATGCATCCGCGCCACAGGAAGTCCGCATCCCTCCTCTATTCGCTTGCCCTCTTCCTCTACACCGCGACCACTACAGCCGCCACCCCGAAGCCCATGGAAGCTCGCCCTATCCAGATCGAAAACGGCAAAGTCCTCGGCGTCCTCAGCGCGGATCGGAAAGTCATCGCCTACAAGGGAATTCCATTCGCCATGCCGCCGGTCGAAGAACTCCGCTGGCGCCCGCCGCAGCCCATCGGCAAATGGAAGGGCACCCTCTTCGCCCGCGACTTCGGCCCGCACTGTATCCAGTCCGGCGGCTACCCCGACATGGTCTTCCACGATCCCGGCCCCAGCGAGAACTGTCTCACCCTCAACATCTGGGCGCCCGCCGACGCCAGGCCCTCAAAGAAATTGCCGGGCCTGCCCGTCATGGTCTGGATCTACGGCGGCGGTTTCACCACCGGAGGCACCTCCGAGAACCGACAGGACGGCCAATTCCTCGCCCACCGCGGCGTCATCGTCGTCTCCATGAACTACCGCCTCGGCATCTTCGGCTTCATGACGCACCCCGAACTCACCGGCGAGTCCGCCAACCACACCTCCGGCAACTACGGCCTCATGGACCAGGCCGCCGCCATCGCATGGGTCCACCGCAACATC
>DASWCA010000053.1:0-5589 GCA_036390355.1 Acidobacteriaceae bacterium | reverse complement strand
TCTCACCGCGCCGATCCTGCGGCTGCGCGCGGCGTCTCAACAGCTCGCTGCCGGAGATCTGAGCACCCGCGCCGCGGCGGGGATGGAGCGCCGCCACGATGAACTTGGTGACCTTGTGCTCGACTTCAACGCCATGGCCTCTCGTATCGAGGAGTTGGTCTCGCGGCAACGACAGCTCATCTCCGATGTCTCGCACGAGCTGCGTTCGCCTTTAGCGCGGCTGAATGTGGCGCTCGATCTCGGGCGCAAGAGAAAAGGTGACGATTCCGCCTTCGATCAAATGGAGCAGGACCTCGGACTCCTGGACGAGATGATCGGACGACTGCTAACCCTCGCTAGACTTGACACGTCCGACGCGCCAGTGCCGATGATGTCTCTGGATCTGACTGAGCTTGTATCGCAAATAGTCCGCAATGCCGATTTTGAATCGCGCAAACGCGATGCCCGCGTCACGTTTGTCGCCAGTGAGCAATTTTTCGTACGGGGCAACGCGGAGCTACTCCATAGCGCCATTGAAAATGTCGTTCGCAATGCGGTTCGTTATACCGAGGCCGGTACGACAGTCGAGGTTGTACTGGAATGTGTGGAGAGGGCGAACACATCGTTTGTCCGGCTTACCATCCGTGATTGCGGCCCCGGCGTTTCCGAATCTGAACTCGTTCCTATCTTCCAACCGTTTTATCGCGTGGCAGACGCCCGTGATCGCCAATCCGGTGGAGCTGGTCTCGGCTTAGCCATCGCCGATCGGGTCATCCGAATTCACGGTGGAAAGATTCGTGCCGAGAACGTGGAGCCGCGCGGCCTGCAGGTAGAAGTCCTCCTACCCGCCCGCCCATCACCTTGTGAGATATGAAACCAAGACTTTCCTGGAGCTGGAGGCAAAAGCAACTACGGAGATTCTGACTCTGCGAGTCAGAATGACGACGTGGGGGGCGACGTAGGGAGGCGACGTGGGCTGACGACGAGAAGGAGGTGGCCGGACGTGCGGTCTACGTGAGATCGGCAGTGATGCGCATGCTGAGGTCGACGGCGGTGGCGGAGTGGGTGAGCGCGCCGACGGAGATGAAGTCGACGCCGGTTTTGGCGTAGTCTGCGACGGTCTTGAGGTTCATGTTGCCGGAGGCCTCGATGGTGGCCTTGGGCAGATCCTTGCGGATGAGCTTGACAGCCTTCGCGACTTCCTTCGGCGTCATGTTGTCGAGCAGGATGGAATCCGCGCCGCCGGCGATGGCTTGCTCGAGTTCCATGGGCGTGCGGACCTCGACCTGAACGGTCTGGCCGGCGATGCGTCCCGCGAGGGCGCGCTCGAGCACCGCGGGAAGTCCACCGCCGAGTGAGATGTGATTGTTCTTGATCAGGATTCCGTCCTGAAGATCGAGGCGGTGATTGATTCCTCCGCCGCAGCAGACGGCGTATTTATCGAGGGCGCGCAGGCCGGGAATGGTCTTGCGGGTGTCGAGGATTTTTGTCTTGGACTTCGTGGCGGCGACGGCTTTGACATATTCGTTGGTCAGCGTGGCGATGCCGGACATGCGCTGCATCATGTTGAGGATGACGCGTTCGGTGGCGAGAATGCTGGCGGCGTTGGCGCGGATGACGGCGATGGCCTGGCCCTTCTTGACGCGGACGCCATCGAAGATCTCCGGGTGGCTGACGACTTCGAAGCGGCTGTTGGGCAGGGTGGAGAGTTTCGCGAAGAGGCTGAGAAAGGCGGAGATGCAGCCGATGCCGGAGACAACGCAACTCTCTTTGGCGATGACGATGCCGGTGGCGCGCAGGGAGTTGTCGATGGTGAGCGCGGTGGTGACGTCGTGGGCAGCCTTGTCCTCGTTGAGGGCGGCTTCGAGGAGCGTAGTGATGCGGCGACTCTTCCAATCCATGGATTCATGCTAAACCCGTGGCGGGCATCTGACGTAGCAGGATCGAGGGATGTGTCTATGACGCTTTCGCATCAGTTCGCGTAGCTGTTCTTACCGGACGCGGTGGCCGATCTGGTCGACTCCGGCTTGTGCATCCGGGCGCTGGCTGACGACTTTGCGCTGACGGGCGCTTTCTTCGCTGGCGGAGTGGTTGGTGATGCCCTGTTGGTCGCTCTCGGGCGTGCGGGTTGAGACCGAGCCGGTGAGGGCAGCATCGGCCTGAAGCACGCGGGGGATGTTGCTGGGGGTGTCGTTGGCGGTGAAGGAGCGAGTGCCTCCGGACTGGGCTCCGGCGGTGTTGGCGTAGAGTTCCGCGTCGTCGCCCTGGCCGAGGTCCTGCGGCAACTGGTTGGGATCGAGATCGGAGGCGAGGTCGCTGAGATTTTGGCGGGTTTGCGTGTGGGGTGAGGTCTGGATGGCCATGGGGCTCCTCCATGGAGTTAGATGCCGGGTGGGAGAAGGTTGTTGGTTGTCAGTTGTCAGTTGTCAGTTGGTGCGGATGCTGGTAGCTGGTTGTTTGCCGCATGTGTTTTCTGTCAACTGAGAACTGAGAACTGACAACTATTTGAGACGTTAGCAATGCAATACTAAGGAGGAGGGGGCGATATGGCTAAGCAGTTTGCGATTCATCCTGGAGATATTTTGTTCACCGAGTTCATGGAACCGATGGGGCTGACTTCGTATCGTCTGGCGAAGGAACTGGGCGTGCCGCTGCCGCGGGTCTATGACATTGTGAAGGGCAAGCGCGCGATCTCGGCGGACACAGCGCTGCGGCTGGGGGCTTTCTTTGGTTTGCCGGCGCAGTTCTGGATGAATCTGCAGAATGATTACGATTTGCGGACCGCGGATGTTGAGGGATTGGGGCAGATCAGGCCGTATAAGGCGGCTTAGGGACTTACACCTCAGAATCGAGATGTGGAGCAAGCACCCTGCCGCTTCCGGGTCAGTTCTTAGGTGGGTCGACTTTTTCTTCGAAGCCTTTCGGCGGAGTGTCGACGAATGTAAAACCGTGGGGGAGGGTGGCTTTGTCGATAGCGAGATGGTCTGCAATGACTGGGATGGTTACGTGCTGGTTCTTCCCAATCCGCAGAACGAAAGAGAAGTCAGTGAGTGTCTTTGCGGAAGGTGGCGGGTTTTTCGGGTAGCCTTCGGGGAATATCTCCAGAGGGATGGGATAGGGACTATCGTCGAAGGAGGCGTTGTCGACGGAACGAACGGAGGGTATGAGCTTGCCCTTTTGAAGAAAAGCGACGTCAACATAGGCGGGTGCCATGTCTTCATTGCCCGGGGCAAAGACCAAATAGGTGACCCGCGGCTCGCTGTCCTGGCTTCCGTACTGCAGCTTGGCGACGAAGGTACTGTCTCCCGGTTCGCTTAGCCGATCGACTGCGAAATAGCGGGTGAGCATGCAGCAACCAGCGGTCGTATCGTTGACATCGATTCTGGCGATGGGGCGCGTTGCTGAGAAACGGCGTTGACCTGTAAGCAGATCGAAGTATGTATAGCGTATGTTTGCTCCGCAGCAGCCACCCTCGGTAGTGCGATAGAAGCGATCAAAGATCACTCCGTCTCTCGCGTCGCGCTTGATGGTCCAGGGTGCGCCTTGCGAAGGCGATCCGGTTACGGTGATGTGAGTTTCGTAAGACTCCACTTCTGGACGCTGGATGGTGACGACTCGTTGCTGCAACGTGATGCCGATGACCTGATAGTGACCCATTTGAAAGTTATCCAGATAGAGGAAGGTCGTGTTATCCGTGACGGGATAGCTGATGTCCTTATCTTTGACCCAAGTGATGGTGGAGCTTGCCGATTGAATTGGCGACACAGGCGGCTGTTCGCGGTGGGGGGCGCACTGTTGTAACGCGAGAATCGATGCGGATAGCGTGGCGAACAGAATCGACTTCATTTCCGGTTACTCCGGCGGGAGGGCGTCGAGGGCGGCGCGGGCTTTGTCGTAGAGGGTGCGGGTTTCGGCGGTTTGTTTGCGCAGGCCTTCTACGATGTGGGCGGGGGCTTTGTCGGTGAACTTGGGGTCGGCGAGACGGGCTTCGTTCGCGGCGAGGATCTTCTCGAACTTGGCGAGATCCTTGGTGAGACGTTCGCGTTCGGCGGGGATGTCGATCTGGCGTTCGTAGACGATGGCGACGTCGAAGCTGGGGGTGCTACGGGCGTTGTTGCCGGTGAGCGGCGTGGCGGAGACTTCGATGCCCTCGACGCGAGCGAGGCGGCTCAGAATGTCCTGGCTGAATTGCAGTGGGTCGAGGGTGCGCGCGTCGGCGTGAATGTGGATCGGCGCGGACTGCTTCTCGGGGACGCCGAGCTCCTTGCGGAGGGCTCGAATGGTGGTGATGAGTTCCTGCAGGGTCTGCATCTCCGCGATGGCGGCTTCGTCGCAGGGGTAGTCCTCGGCCTGCGGGTAGCGCGTGAGGGCGATGGACCGTTTCTCGGAGGCGTGGGCGGGAGGCGCGGCGGCGTAAAGCGCGTGCCAGATCTCCTCGGTGAGGAAGGGCATGAAGGGCGAGAGCAGACGGAGGGCGGACTCGAAGACGGCGACCAGGGTGGTGAGGGCGGCTTCGGTTTCGGAGACGGATTCCTCGGCCTCGTCGCTTGTGGGGAAGGGCTCCTCGCGCGCGGCGTCGAAGTTGAGGCGGAGCTTGACAATCTCGAGGTACCAGTCGCAGAGGTCGCCCCAGAAGAACTGGTAGACGGTGTTGGCGGCTTCGTCGAAGCGGTAGGTGGCGAGTGAGGCGTTGACGGCGGCGGAGGTCTGGGAGAGGCGGGCGAGAATCCAGCGGGATTCGAGAGCGTCGTGCATGGGAGAGCCAAGAGTTGGCGGCGCTCCATCCCAGGTCTCAGAAGAGAGACCTGGGGCACCCGGTTTTGTGGCTGACGGGAGCGTGACTTCGATGCCGGCTTCGCGGGCGCGGTCGAGGTTCATGAAGAGGAAGCGGGCGGCGTTCCAGATCTTGTTGGCGAAGGCGCGGTAGCCTTCGGTGCGGGCTTCGTTGAAGGCGATGTCGGTGCCGGGGCTGGCTTGCGAGGCGAGCGTGAAGCGGACGGCGTCGGTGCCGTATTTCGTGATGATTTCGATGGGGTCGATGACGTTGCCCTTGGTCTTGGACATCTTCTCGCGGTTGGCGTCGCGGACCAGGGCGTGGATGTAGACAGCTTTGAATGGCACCGCGTCCGCAAGCGTCCGCTGTGAGCCATCGGGCATGGGGACGTCGAGCATGAAGTGCGCGCCAAGCATGATCATGCGCGCGACCCAGAAGAAGAGAATGTCGAAGCCGGTGATGAGGAGGCTGGTGGGATAGAAGGCGGCGAGGTCGGGTGTCAGCGGTGGCGCGCCAGTGTCGGGATCGGGATTGGGCCAGCCGAAGACAGTGAACGGCAGCAGCCCGGAGGAGAACCAGGTGTCGAGGACGTCGGTGGACTGCTGGATGTGGGTGTCGCTGCAGGTGGAGCAGGCGATGGGGGTGTCGCGCGACACGGTGATCGCGTGGCACGCGTCGCAGTGCCATGCGGGAATGCGATGGCCCCACCAGAGTTGGCGGGAGATGCACCAGTCGTGGATGTTGTTCATCCACTCCATGTAGGTCTTCTCGTACATGTCTGGCGTGAACTTGATGTGGCCTTCACGGACGGCGTCGATGGCGGTCTGGGCGATGGA
>DASWCA010000052.1:0-6213 GCA_036390355.1 Acidobacteriaceae bacterium | reverse complement strand
CCAGCAATGCATAGTGATAAATCGCCTGTTTCGCATCGTGCTTCAGCAGGTACATGTTGCCGCCCGAATAGAGCGCCTCTTCGAGCCAGCGGCTCGCAGGATAGCGCGAAAGCATCTGGGAGATGAGCGCGTCGTGGCCGTTCCGGTCGTCCTCGTTGCGCGACAGTTCTGCCAACATGTACAGTTTCAGCGCCGCAGTATCGTCGCCTGTCTCAGGAAGTCTTTCGATGTCGCGCCGGCTCAGGTGTTTCAGCTTGAAGTCGCATACTGCCGTGTAAATAGTTAACGCGTCGCGATCGGACGCGGTGAGCGCCGGGTTGTTCTTGCCAATGGCGTTGTACTCGGCGCTGGCATCGCTGTATCGTTTCGCATTGAATAGAGCGTCGGCATGGGCCTTGCGTTCGGCCGCCGTTAGTGGCGCACCCATTGCCTGCAATTGCGCCGCCGCCTCGGTGGCTTCATAAGCCAGCGGCTGGGCCTGGTAGATCTTGCGGAAGATTGGCGCCGCATGAGCAGTGTCGCCGGCAAGTTGGTAACTGCGGCCTAGCGCGTAGCGGAAGCCGACCTGTTCGGATCCGGGAGTATTCACGAGCGGCTCGAGGACGGCCAGAGCGCCCTTCGCATCATTCTGCTGCAGATGCGCGTTTGCCAGAAGTATCGGAGCGGTGTCATCAAAGATGCTGTCCGGATAGCGATCCGCAAAGTGATCGAGAATGGCGTAGGCATCCCCGGCCCGTCCCGCCTGGATCGCAGCCTGCGCGCCAAGATAGTCGGCATAGTCGTCCAGAGCTTCGCCGGCTCGCTTTGCCTGGTTGTAATGGGTCGCCGCGTCGGCGTAGCGGTGGTCCAGCATATAGGCATGTCCGAGAGCGAGATAGGCAGCCGCGGCTCCTTCCCCTGGATGGCTCTGCGCATAGCTGAGGACGCCTGAGTAGGCGGCGGTGGATCGCGTGGCGGCAAGTTGCTGTGCCATCGGCCGCAACTGTGTTGACGCCAGGAAGGCGCTCGTTAGCTTGATGCTGCGAGCGGTTGGAGCAACTCGCGGCTTATGCTGGCGGCTGCTTGCCTTAACTGGTGCTCGCGACTTCTTCCTGCTCGTCGGCACACTTGATTTCTTACCGGTCCCCGCCGTCGCAGCGTGGCCTTTCGCAGACTTCGCCGGAGTCTTTTTCTTCGTGGTCGCAGTGGACTGGCCAGAAACCGCACTAGCTGCGGCCTTCGCGACCAGCGAGTCTCCAGGCCAGTGAAGGCAGATCAACAACACGGCCACTCGATATGCGGTACTTCTGTCCGTCATTCCTTTACGCTCCAACCGATGGTCCTTGGAGGCACGCTCGCCCGCACTCCAAAGTAGCCAAACACCCACACTACGACTCTAAAGCCGCATTCGGTTTTCCGCGCCGGTCGCCCGGCGCCTCGAACCACCTCAGATACATCCGATTCCGGGCCGCTCCCCGTAGATTCCGGTCCCAGTCCCGTCGTCAGCCCTAAGCGGGCCAGCTCAGGTATGCCCCCCATTGCCCACGAACCGACAGCGCATTTAGACTTATCTTTGTAGTGTTGAGGAATCACCCAGGCTCACAGGCGCTGTCCCGGCAGCCGGCTTCACTTTAGACGGGAGAATTGCACCTTTTGCTTATGCCAGCCATCCAATCTCCAGTCACGGAAGAGATCCACCCTGACGTCGCGCTTGTAGAACGCGCAAAACAGGGGGACTCGGCCGCTTTCGAGCAGCTTGTAAGGCAGTATGAACGACAGATTTTTCGGGTCGCGCAGCACATTACCCAAAACCGCGAGGACGCGGAAGACATTACGCAGGACGCGTTTCTCAAGGCTTATCAGAAACTGGATCAGTTTCAGGGCAACTCGAAGTTCTCGACTTGGCTGGTCCGCATCGCAGTGAACGAAAGTCTTATGCGGTTGCGCAAGCGTAAGACAAGCAAGACCGTCTCCATGGACGAAGACGTCCAGACGGAAGATGGCTCCATTCCGCGTGACTTCGCTGAGTGGAGACCGAACCCGGAGCAGCTCTATGGTCAAGGCGAACTCAGCGACATCCTCCGCAAGACTATCCAGGGCCTGCCTCCCGGCTTTCGCACCGTCTTCACTCTGCGCGACGTGGAGAATCTTTCTACCGAAGAGACGGCGGAGGCACTCGGCTTGAGCGTTCCAGCGGTGAAATCGAGATTGTTACGAGCGCGGCTCCAGTTGCGCGAACGGCTCAGCCGCTACTTCAAGAAGCAGAAAAACGGAGGGCCCAAGCCGTGACCTGCACTGATTTTCTCTCCCAGCTTACCGACTACTTCGACGGCCAGATCGACCCCAAGCTTCTCGCCGAGGTCGAAACCCATGTCCGCGAGTGCCACCACTGCGAGGTCGTCCTCGACACCACCAGCAAGACGATCTCCGTCTACCGCGAACACGAGATCTACGAGTTCCCGACTGAGTTGCGCGAACGCCTGCATGCAGCCATTATGGCGAAATGCAAAGGCGGTTGCTAGCGCTAGCCGCTCGCTGGCACTCGGCGCACGGCGGAGCAGCCCTCAAAAAAGCGAATCACAGAGAGCACAGAGCAGAAGAGAGAACACAGAGGTCGATTTTCTTTGCGAACTTCTCTGTGTTCTCTCCGTTTCTCTGTGGCCTCTGTGATTCGCTTTTGTCGCGGCCAAAGAAATAATGGTCGCTAATTGCGACACACCACACTAGCTTGTCCATATCCTCGCAACCTCATTTCGCTCCTTGTAGGTAGAATGATCCGGTCGCAGCACCTCACCTGCATCCGAATTCAATCTCGCGAGGCCAGCCCCACCATGCGCAGACTCACCATCGCTCTCTTCCAGGCAATCGCTCTGACGGCCGCCGCGCAGATTCCCGCGCCCGCCGCTCCCGCAGCACCAACGGAAGTCACAATTCAGGTCGACCTCGGCAAGTCCCAAGGGCCCTACAAGCCCATCTCCAGCTGGTTTGGATATGACGAGTCTAACTTCACGACAATGAAGTATGGCCGGCAACTTCTCAGCGAGATGCACGATCTCTCGCCCGTGCCCGTCTACATTCGCGCTCATCACCTGTTCACCTCGGGCGACGGCACTGCTAAGCTCAAGTGGTCGTCCACGAACGTCTTCACCCTCGCCGCCGCCGGCAAGCCCATCTACGACTTCACCATTCTCGACCAGATATTCGACGAATATAAAAGCGCCGGCGTGCGGCCCATGGTCGAACTCGGCTTCATGCCAAAAGACCTTGCTTCCGGCACCATGCCCTACGAGCTTCCTTATCCCGACACCGTCAAAGGCTCGGTCCAGAGTTCGCCCAGGGACTACGCGATGTGGGGCGAACTCTGCCGTCGCGTCGCCGAGCATTTCGTCCAGCGTTATGGCAAAGCCGAGGTGGCCACCTGGTACTTCGAAGTGTGGAACGAGCCCGACATTTCCTACTGGCAGGGCACGCCCGAACAATACTTCAAGCTCTATGACTACTCCGTCGCCGGAGTCCGCAAAGCCCTGCCGAACGCTCAGGTCGGAGGACCCGGGAGCACCGGCCCCGGCTCGGCTCGCTCTATCGCCTTCCTCACCAACTTCCTCAACCACTGTGCCAATGACAAGAACGCCGCAACCGGCGATCCCATCCCGCTCGACTTCATCTCCTTCCATCCCAAGGGCAGCCCCAAGTTGGTCGACGGCCACGTCCGGATGGGCCTGTCCAACGAACTCAACTCCGCCGCTAACGGCTTCCGCACCGTCGCTGCGTCGGCGAAGTATCACAACCTCCCCATCATCCTCTCGGAGGCTGATCCCGAAGGCTGCGCCGCTTGCTCCGCAAAGGAGAATCCCGCCAATGCCTATCGCAACGGTCCCCTCTATGCCACATACACCGCGGCGGCCATGAAGGCGCTTATCGAACTTGCCGCCCAAAATAAAGTGAACCTCGTCGGCATGCTTTCCTGGTCATTCGAATTCGAAGACAAGCAGTACTTCGAGGGCTTCCGCACTCTCGCCACCAACGGCGTCGACAAGCCCGTGCTTAACATCTTCCGCATGGCTGGTCTCTTCTCCGGCGATCGTGTCGCTGCCATCAGCTCCGCGCAGATCTCGGCCGAAGACATCGTCAAGAGTGGTGTCCGCCAGAACCCCGACATCGACGCTTTCGCCACCAGGGCCGCCCACGAAGCCTCAGTGATGCTCTGGAACTACCACGATGACGATCTGCCCGCCACAGGAGCCCAGGTCACAGTCAAAATCGCTGGCATCCCGGCTGGTGTGCGTAGGGTCAAACTTGAGCACTTCCGTATCGACGATACCCACTCCAATGCGTTCACCGTGTGGAAAACCTTCGGGTCCCCGCAGAACCCGACAGCCGGGCAATATGCTCAGCTGAAGGCTGCGGGTCAGCTACAACTCCTTACTTCGCCTCAATGGCTCGATGTGACCGAGGGCAGCGTAATTACTGCAACGGATTTGCCCCGGCAGGCCACTTCACTGCTTCACCTTCAATGGTGAATGCTGTGACACAAATAGGGGACTCACACCGACTCGGCGTTGCCGTATGATGATCAAACGGGATCAAAAGCTGCCTGTCGAGTAACCGGGCTGTAGTAAACTCATTCCGTTGGGACGGACCGTCGGTGCAGTTTTCATGGCAAGTGAACGACAGCCAGGGAGATGAGAACGGCCGTTGCATGGTGTTTTCGAAAACGGAGCTTTGCCATGTCGACGATTTCTGAGATGCATCTACCCGGCGAGGCCGCCGTCGATCAGGTCGACCGATCGCAGGTTGCGGTCGTCATCCCAACCTGCAATGCGCGTAAGCATTGGGCTTCCCTCAGTACCGGGCTCAGCCTTCAAGGACTTTCCCCCAGCCAGGTTCTCATCGTAGATTCCAGTTCCGATGATGGAACCCGGGAACTTGCGGTGCAGGAGGGCTATCAGGTCTTCCGCATCGATCGCCGGGACTTCAATCACGGCGGTACCCGCAAGCGTGCGTTGGATCTGGTGCCGTGGGCGAGCATTGTCGTATACCTGACACAGGACGCTGTTCTGGCGACCCCTGACGCCCTGGATCTTTTGCTGTCGGCTTTCGAAGATAGAAACATCGCGGCGGCTTATGGAAGGCAACTGCCAAGGCTTGCGGCGGGGCCCATCGAAGCCCATGCGAGGCTGTTCAATTACCCCCCGCGAAGCGAAGTGCGCGATTATCAGAGCCGCAACACTCTCGGCATCAAGGCTGCCTTTCTATCGAACAGCTTCTCAGCGTATCGCGTAAGCCACTTGCTGGAGGTTGGCGGCTTCCCAACGGATGTCATTATCGCCGAAGATTCACTGGTTGCGGGCAAGCTGCTGATGGCGGGCTGGAAGTCGGCTTATGTGGCTGAGGCACAGGTTTATCATTCGCATGCATTCACCATGGCTGATGAGTTTCGGCGTTACTTCGACATCGGGGTATGTCACCGCCGCGAGCCATGGTTGCGAGAACAGTTTGGAAAACCGGCCGGCGAAGGGCGGCGGTTTGTTGTGTCAGAGTTTGCGTATCTCCTACACCGAAGCGCCCGTCTCCTGTCGGTCGCTTTGATAAGGACCGTTTTGAAGGCACTTGGATACCAGTTGGGGCTGCATGGGGCGCGACTGGGGAGACAGTGGTCCAAAAGGCTTTCCTACCATAAGAGCTACTGGGATGGACCTGCCAGGCTCGCCGAGAATGCGCCGAAGGTTGGGTTGAGCTCGGAGATTTCGACCTCACGGCCAGCCAGGCTGGGCTAATCTAGCGCCGCAATTCGCCGATGTAGACGCCGAAGGGCGGCAAATTCACTGAGTTCAGGTCCTGGGCGCCCATGGCGTCGTCGGAGCGGAGGATCGTCCGCAGGAAGAAGCCGTGCAGGTTCAGCTCCTTCATCGCGGCAGCTAGCGATAACTGTACCGGCGACGAAGACAGATTGCAGGCGACGACAATCGGTGGAGTCGATGGGGACGGTGAAGCGGGGCGATTGACCCAGACCAGGGCGTTCTGCGCGTCGAAGTCGAGGAACACCTTGCTGCCGGAGCGGATCACGGCGTTGTCGTGATGGAGCGCGTTGAGCTTTCTGTACCAGGTCGTAAGCGGATCGGTCTGGACTGGCTTAGACGCTGCCGGGTGCGGCTTGGCCGGCGGGGAGTAGGGAACGTAGGGCAGGTAGGTCCCGGGGGGCAGAGGGGCCGGCGGTGGGGGCGTGGGGGTTGA
>DASWCA010000051.1:0-3031 GCA_036390355.1 Acidobacteriaceae bacterium | reverse complement strand
TCGCGAGCCTCCGCGAGACGGCCTCGCAGGAGCGGCACGGCTTGGTCGACGAAGTCGCGAACGGCGCCAGCCGGCGGAGGCTGACCGCGGAACAGCATATGAACCGGCAGCGGCTCAAGAGAGTATGCCGGAGCACGATCGTCAGACTTCCGGCCTGCACATGTTCGGCCGCCTGGCGGAGACGACGCGTCCAATGCCGTTCCCGCGGAACACCGCCTCCATCGCCGCACCCTGCTACTCACTTGCCGCCAGTGACATCGAGGAACGTGCCGGTGATGAAGGAAGCCTCGGCGCTTGCTAGCCATAGGATCGCCCGCGCAACCTCTTCAGGCTGACCGCCTCTTCCCATGGGGATCGAGTCCTTGACGCGATCTACCCGTCCTGGCTCCCCGCCGCTAGCATGCATCTCAGTGTAGATGTGCCCAGGGCGAATGCAGTTGACGCGTATCCCATCCCGCGCGACTTCTTTTGCAAAACCGGTAGTGAATGTCTCAAGAGCACCCTTCGAGGCAGCATAGTCGACATATTCGTTTGGACTGCCGAGCCGGGCCGATGCCGATGAGATGTTGATCACGACGCCGCCTCGACCATTGTAACGACGCGACATCCGCTTCACCGCCTGCTGTGCACAGAGGATAGGGCCTATCGAGTTGACCGCGAAGATACGCTGCATCCGCTCGAATTCGAGATCCTCTAGCCGAGACTGCTGCGCAATGATCGCGGCGTTATTCACCAGCACATCGATCCGGCCGAACTTCCGGTCGATCGCGGCGAATAGCTGAGCGACCTGCTCTGGATCTGCGCTGTCTGCGCGCATGGTTAAAGCCCGGCGCCCGACAGCTTCCACATCAGCCGCCACCGCAAGGGCGGCAGACTCGTCGGAGACGAAGCTTATCGCTACATCGTAACCTTGTGCGGCAGCAAGCCGCGCAGTCGCCGCGCCTACGCCACGGCCTCCACCCGTTATCAGAATCAACGGGGCCTGTGGAACAGTATTCATTTAGTGAACCTCCACGTGATGGTGAGACAACGATTCAGGCTGAGATTGACCAGATGCTGGCGGTTCATTGCCGGCTTTCCGGCGTCGCATCGTTTGGTGATTTCACGAGGGCACTGACGCTGGCGTGATGCTTGCGCTCGTGTGACGGCCTTTATCGAAATGCGTCTTAGCTGGGCCGAATAACAGAGTGGTGTCAATCGCCTCATGCGCAAGAGCGTCAAGCGGCCCATGCGTTGATGTCGAGGACCGCGTCAGCGAACGCTTCGGGTGCCTCCTGCGGAAGATTATGGCCGGCGTTCGGCCGCCGCGATGGCGATACTCATCCACGTCACGGACAAAAAACGGTCGCGGTTGCCATGCTGCATTGCGTTCCAGCTCGCGTGGAGCAGGGCAGCAAAGAGCACGATGCCGCCGGTATAACTGAGCATGCGGGTTGCGGGCCGGAAAGTGAGCGGGAGATTGAATCAGCGATGCAATTAGCAGGATATCTATCTTGTAGTGGTTCAACAAACCAGATAAATTGCGGAATCGCGTTAGATAAACTCTTGCGAATGAAACGGGTATTGCCCCCGCTCAATGCCTTGCGGGCCTTCGAGGCCGCGGGCCGGCTCGGCAGCTTCAAGGAAGCTGCCGGCGAATTGCACGTGACTCACGGCGCGGTGAGCCAGCACGTGCGTCTGCTCGAGGAGTGGCTTGGCGCGCCGTTGTTTGAACGGCACAACCGGCGCGTGGCGCTCACTCCGGCGGCGAAGGCCTACCTGGATGAAATCGGTCCGGTGTTCGAGCAGCTCTCGCAGGCAACCGCAAGATACGGTGTCACCGCAACGGCCTCCCGGACACTGTCCGTGAACGCGCCTGCAACATTCACATTGCGCTGGCTGGTGCCGAGACTGGCGAAATTCCGCGCCGGGTATCCCGACGTGGACGTCAACGTGGAAACGTCGAACGGGCCGCTGGAAAGTCTGAAAGAAGACTATGACATCGTCATCCGGGGTGGTCCGGACACGTTCTATGGCTATTCGATGCGGCCTTTCCTGTCCGAAGAGAGGCTTCCGGTCTGTAGTCCGGCGCTTTTGCAGCAAGTGCCGCTTCGATTGCCAGGTGACCTGCAGCAACACACGTTGCTGCACACTTCGAGTCTCCCCCGGCTTTGGCCCGACTGGCTGGCGAGCGCACAGATTCCTGCCCTGAGGCCGGCTGCCACTTTGACCTTCGACCACTTCTATCTGACCTTGCAGGCCGCCATCGACGGAATCGGCATCGCGATGGGACCGACTGCGCTGGTATCCGACGATCTCGCCGCTGGCCGGCTTGTCGCGCCGTTTGCCAGCCCTCGTCTGCCGTCACGCAGCTATTGCACTTACGTTCCGGATGGAAAATTTGGCGATGAACTGGTCGTGCTGTTCCGCTCATGGCTCGCGCGCGAGGGGATGGGTTCATGAACCGGAAGGCCGGTTTTTATAAATCGAAAATGAACACTGCGCGCCTGGACTTGCAGAGATTGGTGAGTTGGTTGACGAGATTACCTACGATCAAACTGATTCCACTCGCATTGGTATTCACTTATGTCGCGTCCGGATCAACGATCGCCCTTGCCGTCTTTCATCCCGGAACGCAACTCGGCGGCTTGCATGGGGGAGAAAAGATCTCATCAGGATTATTGTGTTGGGCTGCATCGTAGCGCCGCTGTTGGTATTTGCGATTGAAGACGCAAGAGGCGGACATCCATTTTTAGCGCCCCTTGCAGTCCACGCTCTCCGAAACTGGATAACGGCAGCGCTCACGGAATTCATTCTGTGAACATGAGGGACGGACGGTCTGGCAATGGTGAACGTATGGTTCCAAGTCGCCGACCGGTGCCTTGGACTGGCAAAACCCGGGTCATGAATAGCCGTTCGACCGTGGTAGATAAATCGTCGGCAAATTCGTCGCTGGGTTATGTACGTACCGAGCTGACAAACCTCACCACCTATCAACTCGCGTCATCCAGGAGCCACGTATGCCCGCACCTTACATAGTCGGCTTTGTGTG
>DASWCA010000050.1:0-6535 GCA_036390355.1 Acidobacteriaceae bacterium | reverse complement strand
CATCGCACCGGGAGCGGCCCGGTGAGCGGGTAGTTGAGAAGATGGGTTAAGACTGTTATCGTTGTGACGCTCGGATCGCGGTCTGGAAAGTGAGGGATCTATGCGGGCGATGAAGTATTGTTTCGCGGTTGTTGCGATTGGATGTGCCTTGGGTTGGGGTTGTTCTGTGGGCGCTCAGATCATTTCGTGTACCTCGTCGGGAGTTGCCGGGGTAGTGTTTGGCATGGGAGGGGCGCAGAAGAACGTTCCGTTTACCGCTATCGTGAAGGTGAGCTTCGAGCAGAAGCTGCCCGAGGGTAATGCCATTCACACGGTGGTGCACACGCATGAGGCGCGCGATTCGGCGGGCAGGACGCGAATAGAGAGGGCGCAAGGCTGCGTGCGCGGCGCAGATGGCCAGATGCATCAGCTCATTAACATAACTGTGAGCGACCCGGTGACGCGGACAGATATGAACTGGCAGACAGGAATGGATAGCGCGCCGAAGGTGGTGCACGTCTTCCATATGGCGGACCGGAGTGCGG
This sequence comes from Acidobacteriaceae bacterium, assembly GCA_036390355.1. Classification (GTDB taxonomy): domain Bacteria; phylum Acidobacteriota; class Terriglobia; order Terriglobales; family Acidobacteriaceae; genus Edaphobacter. The sequence continues at coordinate 6,011 of DASWCA010000050.1, read as the reverse complement.
TGCCGTTAGTGAAACGGCCGGAGCCAACACCGGCGGACGCAGAGCGGCAACAGAAGATGATTCAAACGGCGCGAACGCAGCAATCGCTGCGGCAGCGAGAGCAACGCACGGAGGACTTGGGCACGAAGGACTTCAACGGCGTGCCTGCGCAGGGGACGCGGATCACGCGCACAATTCCGGCGGGCGAGGAAGGCAACGATCAGCCGCTGGTAACTGTGACTGAGATGTGGAGATCAAAAGAATTGGGATTGACGATGACGGGGATCAGCGACGATCCGAGGCGCGGGCGGACTGTGACTGAGTACGAGGAGTTGAATCGCGGGGAGCCGGATGCGGGACTGTTCTCTCCGCCGGCCGGGTACACGCTGCAGGAGCAGCCGCAGAATGGAATTGGTGGAGTAGTGGGCGGCTTCGCATTGCAATAGACGTGCCCGGCGTTCTACGAGTGCAATTGCAAAATACGGAGATTCTGAGCCTTCGCTCAGAATGACGATTCATTTAGAGGATGACACTTCGTTCAGCGAATGACGCCATATTGCGTTACTGGTAGGCATCAGTCGCGTTCGCGGGGGAGCCGGACGCGGAACTCGGTGTTGCCGGGTTCGGAGGCGAAGGTAACGGCGCCGCCGTACTGGTCGACGATGCGCTGGACGATGCCGAGGCCCAGGCCGGTGCCCACGCCGACGGCCTTGGTGGTGTAGAAGGGATCGAAGACGCGGGGCTGGCTTTCGAGTGGGATGCCGGGGCCGTCGTCGGCGATGGTGATGTAAAGGTAGTGGCGGGGCTTGGGGCGGGCGGAGTTCGGGTCGGCGGGACTTTCTTCTTCCCAGGTGTGGATACGGATATGGCCCTGCTCCGGGACGGCGTCGATGGCGTTGTCCAGGATGTTGGTCCAGATCTGGTTCAGGCCGGAGCACTCGCACTGCAAGGGGGCGATGTTTGCGGCGAAATCTTTTTCGAGGGTGATCTGCTTCTCGCGAAATTTATGGCCGAGGATAACGAGAGTGGCGTGGATGCTCTCGTTGATGTCGACGTCCTGTTTCTGGCCCTTGCCTTCGTAGGCGTAGGATTTGACTGCTTTGACGAGGGCGGATACCCGGCCGATGCTCTCTTCGATGGTGCCTACGAGCTGCATGCTGGAGACGAGCGCTTCGAGCCAATTGAGCGCGTCGGAAAAAAATGGCCCCGCGAACTCTTCCCGGGCGCATTCGAGATCGTTTGAACCGATGCCGATGGCGACTAGCGTAGGAGCGAGCTTCCAGGCATCTTCGACGTTCGCGGTCTCCATCCACTCGGCGAGCGATTCTTCCGCGTCGCTCTGCTCCAGGGAGTTCATGCGAAGCGGCTGCTCCTTGCCGAGGGCGTACTCCTGCAGCTCGTACATGCATTGCTTTTGTTCGTGGCTGAGGTCGGCCTTGGAGAATTTTGCAGTGAGCTGGTGCATGCGGAGGAGGTTTTCGCGGAGTTTTTTGGCGGCCCGGACGGCGGCAGTTCCGGGGTTGTTGAGCTCGTGCATGAGGCCGGCGGCAAGGGTGCCGAGGGACGCCATTTTTTCCTGCTGAACCAGCATGCTTTGGAACTTCTGGAAACGGTGGGCCATGTTGCCGAGGATGGCCTGACGCACGTGGGGGCAGGCAGTCATGATGTTCCAGAATTGCTGCTCGTCGTAGCGGAGGAGCTCGCACGGGCCAGTGGCCTGGGCATTGGCGGCGTAGGGAGTGTTGGAGAGGAGCTGCATTTCGCCGAGGGCAGTGCCGGCGGGGAGCAAGGTGAAAGTCTGTTCGCTGCCGTCGGGCTGGGTCTGGAAGATGCGGATGTCGCCGCTGAGGAGGATCCAGAAGAAGCGCGCGGGTTCGCCCTGGTGTGCGATCAATTCGCCCTGGGCGACGCGGACTTCGGTGGCGTCACCGAGGCAGAGAACCTCCTGCTCGGGGATGGAGGCGAGCATGGGAACAGTGTGCAGGCGAGCGAGCATGCCATTGCCCATGCTTTGTTGCGGGTTCTCCGTGACCTGAACTTGCTCGCTCACAGTCTAATTTGATTGCTCCCGGGATTCAAAAGCTTCGGAAATCTTATGGTTCTAAGGGGTTACTTGCCATTCCCTTTGGGTGTTACGAAATCCTACAGTGTTGCAAGATACTGGTGCATGAACTGGACGGCGATCGACCCTTCGCCGACCGCCGACGCACATCGTTTGACCGAGTTGAAGCGGACGTCTCCGGCGACGAAGATTCCGGGAACACTGGTTTCGAGCAGATACGGCTCGCGTTCCAGCCTCCAGGCCGCGGGCGCCCGAGCCTTCAAATCCGGTCCCGCGAGAATAAATCCTTTGTTGTCTGTGGCGATGTCTTTTGGCAGCCAGTCTGTCTTTGGGGCGGCACCGATGAAGATGAAGATCGAGTTCGCTCCGCGGACTTCCTGGCCGCGCGGAGTTTTGAGCGTGAGGCACTGGAGCCGGCCTTCGCCGGACATAGACACGACTTCGGTGCCGGTTTCGACGGCGATGTTGGGGGTCGTGGCAATCTGGTCGATGAGATATTTCGACATGCTCCGCGTCAGCGAATCTCCGCGCACCAGCATGTGGACTTTTGAGGCATAGCGAGCGAAGTGCATGGCCGCCTGGCCGGCCGAGTTTGCGCCGCCGATGAGGTAAACCTCCTCTTCGGCGCAGGACATCGCCTCGGCTTTTGCGGCGCCGTAGTAGACGCCAGCCCCGGCGAACTGGTCGGCGCCGGGGACATCGAGCTTCAAATAGGAGACGCCGGTTGAGATCAGGCAGACGTGACAGGTCAGCTCGCGGCCGTCGGCCATCTGGACGAGGTGATAGCCGTTTTCGGAGCGGATGCAGGTGACGCGCTGGGTAAGAAATTCCGCGCCCAGCCGATTAGCCTGCAGGAAGGCGCGCTTGGCGAGCTCGTCGCCGCTCAAGCCCTGCGGGAACCCGAGATAGTTTTCGATGCGCGAACTCGATCCGGCCTGTCCGCCGACAGCGTCGGGCTCAACGATCAGGGTGCGCAGGCCTTCCGAAGCGCCGTAGACTCCGGCTGCGAGGCCTGCGGGGCCTGCGCCGACGACGATGACGTCGTAGAACTCTTCCTTGGCTTGCGTGCGCAGGCCGATACGGGCCGCGAGTTCCATGGTGGAGGGTTGCACCAGCGCGGTTCCGTCGCCGAAGAGGACAACGGGGAGTTTGGCGTCATCGAGGCCCTTTTCCTTCAGGATGTCGATGGCTTCCGGGGCCTGCTCCGGGTCGAGCCACTTGTACTCGATGCGGTTGCGGGAGAGGAAGTCGCGGACCGTGTGGTCGGTTGGCGACCAGCGTAGGCCAATGACCCGGATGCCCTCGTAAGGCGCCTTGTAGCCCTGCTTCCAGGCTTCCAGCAGGTCGTCGAGTACCGGGTAGAGCTTTTCCTCGGGCGGATCCCACGGCTTGTTGAGGTAGTAGTGAATCTTGGCTGCGTTGATGGCGCGGATCGCGGCCTCTGTGTCGGCGTACGCAGTGAGCAGGACGCGCTTCGCCTCGGGATACGTGGTCATGGCCTGCTGCAGGAAGTCGACGCCGGTCAGACCCGGCATGCGCTGGTCGGAGAGGAAGAGCGCGACCGTCTCCTTGCGCTCGGCCAGTTGGCGGCAGATGTCGAGCGCAGCGGCTCCCGAGGCAGCCCGGACGATGCGGTAGTTCTGGCCGTAATTGCGGCGCAGGTCCTGCACCACAGCTTCCAGAACGCTGGTGTCGTCGTCGATAGCGAGAAGAATTGGCTTCGGCATAGGGCGTAGTGTTGCGATGTTGCTATTCTGAGTTTGGACTGTATCCCACGGACGGAAAAAGCGACGCTTCCATTCGATTATCCCCGAGGCGGAAAAGGTTCACAATCCCGGGGCTTTGAACAACCACTGATCGGGTTAGTCTTGAGGTCGAACTCTAAACCATCCGGAACCGAATTCCGGGGGCGTGTGTATGAATTGTAGACAGCACTCCTGTGTCGTGCCAATGCCGCCGATGAAGGGACTGGCGGCCGCTTGCGCCCGAGGAGGCTCACCCCGATGAATCGAATCATCCTTGCCGACAACCAGGCGATCTTCCGGGCGGGTGCGGCCCGTGTTCTCGCCGTGGAAGACGACATGCGCATCGTGGCTCAATGTGAAGACTTCACGCGGCTCACGAGCGCCATCGACGCGCATCGGGGCGCGATTCTCCTGTTCTCCTCCAGCCTGCAACTCGATGCGAAAGCTGTGGTTGCCCGCGTTCACGTGGCGGGGAGCCGCTCGATTCTGATCGCCGAAAATGGCGCGGAAATTCCGGACGATTTTGCCCATGCCGTCCAGGGCGTAGTCTTTCGCAACGTGGCGGGCGTGGACCTCATCGACTGCATCCGCCGCGTTTCACACGGCCAGAGGTGTGTGCAACATTCCAACGTTACCTCGATCCTGGCTCAGGACGCTGTCGGAGCACGCGTCCGCGACCGCCTGACGCCGAAGGAGATGCAGATCGTTGCGCTCATCGTGCAGGGCTGCAAGAACAAGCAGATCGCGCTGCAGCTTCATACGAAGGAACAGGTGATCAAGAATTATCTGCGGAGTATTTACGATAAGACGGGCGTGTCGGACCGGCTGGAGCTGGCGCTGTTCACGATCCATCATCGGGTGCTGGCGGAAGCGGCGGCGCGGGCTAGCGATCTGCTGCAGGCTAAGACGGCCTGAGAAACCTCACAGACCCATGCGGTCTTCTTCTTCCTCGTCGTGCGGGTTGGCGGCGCCTAGTTTTTCGGCAATCGATTTTGCCTGGGTGAAGAGCAGGAGGTAGTCCGGGCCGCCGGCTTTGGAGTCGGTGCCGCTCATGTTGAAGCCGCCAAACGGGTGCGCGCCAACCATCGCGCCGGTGCATTTTCGATTCAGATAGAGATTGCCGACGTGGAACTCCTCGCTCGCGCGCCTGAGTTTCTCGCGTGAGCTGGAGTAGATGGCGCCGGTAAGCCCGTACTCGGTGTTGTTCGCGATGGCGAGCGCGTCGTCGAAGTTTTTTGACTTGATGACTGCGAGCACGGGCCCGAAAATCTCTTCGAGCGAGATGCGCGCGGCCGGAGCGACGTCTGCGATCACCGTCGGCTCGATGTAATAGCCGTTGTCGGCGTGCTGGAAGGCCTTGCCGCCGGCGAGGAGGCGGCCTTCGGACTTGCCGATTTCGATGTATTCGAGGATCTGCTTGTAGGCGGCCTTATTGACCACCGGGCCGGCGTAGAAGTTCTCTACGGGATCGCCCTGCTTGATCATTGCGACACGCTCGCGGAGGCGGTCGCAGAATACGTCGTAGATCGACGCGTCGACGATGGCACGCGAGCAGGCGGAACACTTCTGCCCATTGAAGCCGAAGGCGCTGGCGACGACGCCTTCAACGGCCGCGTTGATGTCACAGTCCGACTCGACGATGATGGAATCTTTGCCGCCCATCTCGAGGACGGTTCGCTTGATGAACTTCTGGCCGGTCTGGGTCTTTGCGGCGCGCTCGTGGATGTCCAGACCGACGGCTTTGGAGCCGGTAAAGGCGATGAAGCGCGTCTGCGGGTGGGCGACGATTGCGCTTCCGAACTTCGAGCCGGAACCCGGGCAGAAGTTCACCACGCCGTCCGGCAGCCCAGCCTCTTCGAGCAGACTGAAGAAGATGGCGGCAATGGTTGGCGCGTCGCCCGACGGCTTCAGGATTACGGTATTGCCGCAGACGATCGCCGCCGCTGTCATTCCTGCCATGATTGCGAGCGGGAAGTTCCACGGCGGAATGACCGCGCCGATGCCCAGCGGGATATACCGCAACCGATTGGCCTCGCCTGGGAGTTGGATCGGAGTGGTGGCTGCGTCGAGGCGGAGGGCCTCGCGCGCGTAGAACTCCAGGAAGTCGATGGTTTCGCCTACGTCCGCGTCTGCCTCGGCCCAGTTCTTGCCGACTTCGTAGGTCAGCCACGCGCACATGTCGAACTTGAGCTCGCGTATCAGTGCGGCGGTGCGGAAGAGGAGGG
>DASWCA010000049.1:0-12622 GCA_036390355.1 Acidobacteriaceae bacterium | reverse complement strand
TCTGCCGTTCTGGCCGGCGTATGACCTGAAGAATCGGAGCACGATGATGTGGGAGGCGAAGCCGCGTGTGGAGAACAATCCACGCGGGGCGGAACGGTTGTTTGCGGACAAGTCGCATTATCACCAGGCAGGGACTCCGCTACCGTAAGAAAGGCTCGAGGTTCACGGTTCGCGATTCAAGATTCAAGGTGGTACGGCGGGGTGATATTCTCGGCGGCATGGCGAGAGAGCTGGATTCGGAGATGTTGCAGCGGCTGCAGCAGCAGTATGGCGAGATGTCGGATGGGGAGCTGCTGAATCTGGCAGAGACGCCGGACGATCTGACTGAGGTGGCGTTCGAAGTCCTGCGCGGTGAGATGACGCACCGGGGGCTCAAGCCGGGTGCGGAGGAGCCGCCGGGTGGTGGGCCGGGAGCTCTGCCGAGGCCGGAGTTTGGAAGGAAGCTGCCGGATGGGTCTGTGGTGCTGATGACGTTTCATGACGCGATGGCTGCCGGCGATGCCTGCGACTGCCTCGAAGCGGAAGCGATTGAAGTGGACGTGCGGGACGTGTCGGATAAAAGCACGGGCGGCGGATCGTTTTACGGCGGGCCGCCAGTGGCGCTGGAAGTGATTGTGCCGGGGGCGGACCGGGCTCGCGCGGTCAAGATTCTGCGGGAGAAGATGGGGCTGTTTCCACTGCAGGAGGTGGAGGAGGCGGACGAGTTGGTGGATGACGGCACCGTGTCGACGCTGGGGTTCTTCGGGAGGCGGGAGGATGCCGAGGCGGTGGCGAAGGCGCTGGAGGATGGACGGATCTGGCACAGGATTGTGGCGAACGCGGAGGGTACGGTGGAGGACGAGAACGCGTTCAGCCTGGAGGTGCGGGAGGTGGATTTGATGGGAGCGGGTGAGTTGGTGGAGAAGGCGATGGGGCTGCCGGAAGGGTGAGGGGAAGGTTGTTAGTTGCTGGTTGTCGGAGAGAAGCTGATTCCCTTCGAGAATGACAACCAGAAGTGAAGCAAATAAAAGGCCGTCCCGGGGACGGACGGCCTTTTCAACGTGTGCCGGAATTGGTTACAGGACGCCGGCGGGCTTGGGGTTCTGCTTGTCGAACTTGGCGACCTGGACTTTTTGGGCGAGGCCGAGTTTGGACAGCAGCCAGATGCCGTAGTAGTTGGGGTCGAACTCGTACCAGGCCAGGCCGTGGCGGGCGCTGACCGGGTGGGCGTGGTGATTGTTGTGCCAGCCTTCGCCTCCGGTGAGCAGGGCGACCCACCAGCTATTGCGCGAGTCGTCCTTGGTTTCGAAGCGGCGCGATCCGAACATGTGGGTGGCGGAGTTGACCAGCCACGTGGAGTGCAGGCCGATGACGACGCGGAGGAAGGTTCCCCAGAGCATCATCGAGAGTGCGCCGAGGACAGCGTGGCCGGCGGGTGCGAGCGCTGCGCCGATGGCAAGCTGCAGCAGGCCGCTGACGACGAGTGGGACGTAGTGGAATTTGCTGAGCCAGACATGGCCCTTGTCGCGGGTCAGGTCGGGGGCGTAGCGGCCAAGCAGCGCGGTCTCGGAGTGGAGTGCTCGACCGGAGATGATCCATCCGGCGTGAGCCCACCAGGTGCCGTCGTTCGGGGTGTGCGGGTCGCCGTCGTGGTCGGAGTTCTGATGATGGACGCGATGAGTAGCGACCCAGAAGATCGGTCCGCCCTCGAGCGCGAGCGTGCCGCAGGCAGTGACGATGTACTCCAGCCACTTGGGAATGCGGTATCCGCGATGTGTGAGCAGGCGATGATAGGTCATGCCGATGCCGACGTTGATCGCGAGGACGTACATGATTGCGAAAGCGGCAAGGTTTTTCCACGAGAAGAAGAAGAGCGCGGCGAACGCACCGACGTGGAACAGACCCATGACGATCGCGGTGATCCAGTTGATGCGGCCCTGCTGATGCTCGCGGCCCATGCGGAGGTCCTGCTTGACCTTCTGGGCGACTTCAGCGGCGAGGCGGCGTGCGGCCTCGATGCTCTCTGGCGTGATGGGCATGGTGACGGCGCGGGTGGTGCTCAGGGTGCCGGTCTCGGTGGGTGCTTCGGGAGTCAGGAGCGTAGGAGTCATATTTTCTGGGTTCGCCTCGTACTTGGGGTCTGGTGCCTCGTACTTGCCCGGTGGTGCCTGAGTTCAACGCTAGCAGGATGCGGCTCGGTCGGGTGTAAGACTTTTGTAATCGTGCTGTACCACAGTTTTGTTAGGGTGTTTGCATGACACCTTCGGGGGATTTCGGGCCGCGTCGTTGGGTTTTATCGGGGAAAGTACAGCTCGCATTCATCGTGATCCTATTGGTTCCGCTGGGTGCGCGGGGACAGGATACGTGGGGACCGGCATTGAATCTTCCGTCGAGCAAGCAGATGGGACCGGTGCCGGGCAATCCGCAACGCGTAAATTCTTTGCCGATGTCGATCGCAGTGTCGCCGGACCGGCGCTATGTGGTGACGGTGAATGCAGGGTATGGAACATTTGAGTCGAAGTACGATCAGTCGCTTGCGGTGATGGATACGCAGACGGGTAAGGTGACGGACTTTCCCGATGCGCGGACGGGGCTGAGCAGCAAGGAGACGCTGTACTCAGGCCTGGTGTTTAGCCCCAGTGGGCGGTATCTGTATGCGAGCATGGCTTCGCTCACAAGTCCTACCGGGGATGCTAAAGGGAATCCGGGAAGCGGGATTGTGGAGTATGGATTCGATGCGGGGAAGATTACTGCGGGAAGATTGATACCGATTCCGTTACAGAAACTGCCGGCGGGGCGGAAGACGGAACTGCGTGAGGGTAATTCGGACGGGACGATGGGAGTGCCATTTCCAGCGGCGATTGCGGTGGTGGAACCGGGTCCGATGGTAGGTGGAGAGCTGTTGGTGGCGGACGACCTTTCTGACGATGCACTGCTGATTCAAACTGCGACGGGGAAGATAATCAAGCGGTTCGATCTTTCGGAGAGCGATGCGGTGCCGTCGACTTATCCGGTGGCGGTGGCGGTTTCGAAGGATGGAACGCGGGCGTTTGTGGCGCTTTGGAATGCGAGCGAAGTGGTGGAGCTTGATCTGAAGAAGGGGACGGTGGGGCGAAAGCTGGCGCTGCTGAAGCCTGGCGATCCGGTGAAGCCGGGGACGCATCCTTGTGCGCTGGAGTTGAGTCCGGATGGGAAGACGCTTTATGTGGCGCTGGCGAATCGGGATGCGGTGGCGGTGGTGGATGTGGACAAGGCGTTTGCGGTAAAGGGGTACTTCGATACGCGCCTTCCGGGGCAGAGCTATTTTGGGGCGGAGCCGGATGCGCTGGCGCTGAGCGCGGATGGCAGCAGGTTGTATGTGGCGGACATGGGTTCGGATGCCGTGGCGGTGATCGATACGAAGAAGCTGACGGCGGGTGCGGCGAAGGTGGGGATGGTCGAGCCGGTGGGATTCATTCCGACGGAGTGGGATCCGATGGCGCTGGCGGTGGCGGGGGGCAAGCTGTATGTTGCTACGGCGAAGGGTAGGGGGACAGGGCCGAACAACTTTGCGCAGCGGCCGGCGGCGGGGATGCCGGCGTCCAAGGTGAAGGGTTTTACGTACATTGCGACGTTGCTGTATGGATCGCTGGCGGCGGTGGATGTGGGGTCGGTGGATCTAAAGTCGGCGACGGCAGAGGTGCTGGAGCGGAACCGGATGAAAGCGGCGGAGGAGCGGATTCAGTTTGCGGGTGGGGGCGACAGGATCAAGCACGTGATTTACATCATCAAGGAAAACCGGACCTACGACCAGGTGTTTGGCGACCTGACGCAGGATGGGAAGCCGGTGGGGAACGGCGATGCGCGGCTGGCGATGTATGGGGCTAGCGTGACTCCGAATCAGCATGCGCTGGCGCTGCAGTTTGGGGTGCTGGATAACTTTTTCGATTCGGGTGAGGTGTCGGGCGACGGGCATATGTGGTCGAACGCGGCGATTGGGACGGACTACCTGGAGCGGGTGTGGCAGCAGGATTATCGCAATTCGCAGCGGACGTATGACTGGGAGGGCGTGGTGTCGCAGGGGTACCCGATGCTGCAGAAGATTCCGGATGTGGCGGAGCCTGCGAGCGGGTATATGTGGGGGAATGCGGACTCGCACGGGAAGACGCATTACAACTTTGGGGAGTACATTTCGTCGACGTTCTGCGGGGCGAAGAAGAGCGGGAGTTCGCAGGAAGGGCCGGTGCTGGCAGGGACGCACTGCAAGCGGGATGCGATCAAAAAAGGCGAGGCGATTCCCGAGGAGTGGGGCGGCGGGGTGAGCAAGTGGCCGTGGGCGATTCCGCTGCTGGCGACGAATGTGGCGACGAAGCCGGAACTGGTGGGGAATTTTGCGGCGGAGGCTCCGGATTTTGAGTTGAAGGTTCCGGACCAGATTCGGGCGAATATTTTTGTGAGGCATTTTGACGGGTGGGTGAAGGATCGCGCGGCGGGGAAGGACTCGATGCCGAACTACATCACGCTGCGACTGGGGGACGATCATACGGCGGGAACTACGGCGGGCGGGCCGACGCCGAAGTCGTCGGTGGCGGATAACGATCTGGCGGTCGGACGCGTGGTGGAGGCGATCTCGCACTCGGCGTATTGGGACGACACGGCGATCTTCATCCTGGAGGACGATTCGCAGAACGGGGCGGACCATGTGGATGCTCACCGGAGCCTGGCGCTGGTGATCAGCAAGTATTCGCCGCATGGTCCGGATGGCGGGGCGTTTGTGGACAGCCGGTTCTACTCGACGGTGAGCGTGGTGCGGACCATGGAGACACTGCTTGGGCTGCCGCCGATGAATAATAATGATGCGTTGTCGTCGATGATGGGACCGGAGTTTACCGGGCCGGGCGATCAGAAGCCGTTTGTGGCGGACACCGTTAATAGAGACAATGGACTGATCTATACGGCGAACGCAAAGACTGCGGTGGGCGCGAAGGAGTCTGCGAAGATGGACTTTAGTCACGCGGACCGCGCGGACGCTCGTAAGCTGAATGTGATTCTGTGGCGCGACGCCATGGGTGACCGGCCGGTGCCGGCGCAACTCACGCGGAAACATAAGAGGGCAAAGAAGGACGATGACGACTGAGAGAACGGATGGAAAGTAAGAGTCTGGATGCATCTGGGATTGGGCCGTTCCGATTGGCTCCATGGTTCAGCCCGCGGCCCTGGGGACGGCTCGATCTGCGGCCGTGGTACGCGGAAACAGGGACGTCTGAGCCGGTGGGGGAAGCATGGCTTACCGGGCCGGCGAGCGTGGTCGAGACCGGCCCTATGGCCGGGCGAACGTTGTCGGCGGTGGCGGCGCAGGCGAGTGAGCGGCTGCTAGGCGCGGGATGCGGCGCGGAGTTTCCGTTGCTGGTGAAGCTGCTGTTCCCGAACGACAAGCTGTCGGTGCAGGTGCATCCGGACGATGCGCACGCGCAGGCGATGGGACAACCGCGCGGCAAGACAGAGTGCTGGTATGTGCTGGAGGCGACGCCGGGGGCGACGATCGCGCTGGGGCTGCGCGAAGGCGCTACTGCCGATGCGGTGCGTGCGGCGGTCGCAGATGGCACGATGGAGAAGTGGATGGAGTGGGTGCCGGTGCAGGTCGGCGACATGGTGTTCGTCGATGCAGGCACGGTACACGCGATCGGGCCCGGCGTCGTGCTGCTGGAGACGCAGCAGACTTCCGACACTACCTTCCGCCTGTTTGACTATGGGCGGCCGCGAGAACTGCATGTTGAGCAGGCCCTGCGCGTGATGAAGATGCACACGGCGGCAGGCAAGGTTGCGCCGCGTGCGATGGATGGGTTTACACGGCTGATCGAGCGGCAGTATTTTGTGGTGGACCGGTACGATGTTGCGGGTGCGGGCGAAGTCGTTGTGCCCACGGACGGTGCTGGTTGTCTGGTGGGGCTGAAAGGTGGGGCCACCGTGATTGGCGGGCCAGGGGGACAGGTTGAACTCTCACCGGGGAAGGCGGTGGTTGTTCCTGTGGATTGTCCCTCCGTGATCGTCGAGACTGGCGTGGGGGTCTCGTTTGTCAAGTGCTTCGCGCCGGCGAACTGAGGTACAAATTGCGACGCGAATCCGGTCATTCTTTTCGCGAGTGGTTTTCTTGCCGGGGGCTGATGCTTGTGCTCATGATGCCGGCGGCGCTTGCCGCGAAGGCTGCAGTGGCTGCGTCGCACGCACTTACCGTCGCGATCGATAGCGGGAAGGTGGAGGGAGTTGCCGTTGCTTCGCTGCAGCGGGGCGGCGCGTTTCTGGGTATTCCGTATGCGGCGCCGCCGGTTGGGGATTTGCGTTGGAGACCGCCGCAATTGCCGGCGCGGTGGAACGATGTGCGCAGCGCGAAGGCATACGGGCCTGCATGTCCTCAACGGCCAAGTCCCTGGTTACCGGAGATGCTGGGGCGGAAGCAGATGATCACGGACGAGGCCTGTCTCTTCCTGAATGTATGGACTCCCGACCTGAGGTCTAGGGGCAAGTTGCCGGTGATGGTGTGGATTCATGGCGGCGGCAATGTGGAGGGGTCTGCCGAGTGGCCGCCGCTGGGTGAGACGCTCGCGCACCGAGGGGTAGTGGCCGTCAGCATCAACTACCGGCTTGGCATCTTCGGCTTCTTTGCGCACCCGGCGCTGTCGGTGGAGTCGCCGCGGCATATATCCGGCAACTATGGGCAACTGGACCAGGTTGCTGCGTTGCAGTGGGTGAAGCGGAATATCGAACGCTTCGGCGGCGATCCGCATCGTGTGACGGTCGCTGGAGCGTCTTCGGGGTCGCTCGATATCTGCAATCTGCTCGCGTCGCCGCTGGCCGCCGGGTTGTTGGAGGGGGCGATTCTGCAGAGTGGCGTGTGCGTCGATTCGATTTTCCCGGTAGAGAAAGATGCGGAGAAGAATGGCGCGGAGTTCGCTCGGAGATTGAGTGGCGGATCAGGGAGCGGTGAACCATCGCTGGCGGCGTTGCGGGCGATGCCGGCAGACGCCTTGCTGGAGGCGGCGGCGAAGGATCAAGCGGTCGATCTCGAGCCTTCCGTCGACGGCTGGTTTTTGCGCGAGCAGCCGGCTGCGGCCTTCGCGCAAGGACGACAGATGAAGATTCCCGTTCTGGTCGGAAGCAATGAGAATGAGGTGTCGATCTTTGCCAGCCCGTTAGTGGGTGGGCGATCGTATCGGCCGAAGACGGTTGCGGAATACCGGCAGTGGCTCGCGCGCCGCTTCAAGGAGAATGCAGAAGGTGTGTTTGCCGCGTATCCGGCGCAATCCGACAGCGAGGCGACCGCGGTGTTCAACAGCATGGATACGGATTTCGATTTTGGTTTTGGCGCGCGCCTGCTGGCGAGTGAAATGGCCGGCGTTCAGCAGCGGGCCTATCTCTATCACTTCACCTATGTGGGCGAGGGTGCATTTGCGCCGCTAGGAGCGTTCCACAGCGAAGAGAGCATGTTCCTCAGCCAGAAGTTCTGGACGAGCTGGATTCATGCGCCGGATGACGCGCGACTTTCGACCGCGATCCTTGGGTACTGGGTCAGCTTTGTGAAGACCGGGAATTCGAACACACGCGGACTTCCGGTGTGGCCGGCTTATGTTCCCCAGAAGGACGTTTGCCAGACACTGGGAAAGACCATCGAGACAACGCCAGTGCCGCGGAGCAGCAAGTTTCCTGTGTTTCAGAAGAGATTAACCGGGCGGCTGAAGGGATCGTAACGGCACATAGGTCATTTGTAGCGGCAGCGAGACTTTGAGTGGGGTAAACGGTTAGGATTGTGCCGACCCAGGTATTGGAGGCGGAATGCGGAATAGAGGTTTGTGGATAGCGTGTGTGTTTGCGATGGTTGGCGCGGTAGGGTTGGCGCAGGTTCCCACAGCGGTTATGTCGGGGCAGTCTTCCACGGCGCCGAATCAGGCGGCCGCGCCGGCTGCGAGGTCAGCGACGCCGATGCCGTTGTGGCCGCAGGGCGCTCCGGGAGCGCTGGGCGATGGGGACGACGATAGCCCGACCCTCGCGGCGTATCTTCCGGCATCGAATCCGACCAGGACGGCAGTGGTGATTGCGCCGGGCGGCGGTTATACGCATCTCTCAATGGTGAAGGAAGGTTCGGATGTCGCAGCGTGGTTGAACGCGCACGGCGTCGCAGCGTTCGTGCTGAAGTACAGGCTCGGGCCGAAGTATCACAATCCGATCGAGCTGGACGATGCGAAGAGGGCGATTCGCATGGTGCGGGCCGATGCGGCGAAGTATGGCGTGGCGGCGGACCACATTGGCATGTGGGGATTTTCTGCGGGCGGACATCTGACCGCGACGGCTGGGACACAGTTCGACGCGGGAGACGTATCGGCGATCGATGAGATCGATCGGCAGAACAGCCGGCCGGACTTCCTCGTGCTGTCATATCCGGTGATCACGATGGAGGACCCGTACGTGCATAAGGGGTCGCGGACGTATCTGCTGGGTGATGCTCCGGCGCAGGCGGATATGGACGCGATGTCGGCGGAGTTGCATGTGACTGCGCAGACGCCTCCGACGTTCCTGTTTACGACCACCGACGATAAGACGGTACCGGTGATGAACAGTGTGATGTTCTATACGGCGCTGGTGAAGGCGGGCGTGCCGGCGGAGATGCACATCTTTCAGCACGGCGGGCACGGATCCGGACTGGCGCCTACGAATCCGCAACTGCAGCCTTGGACAGACATGCTGATCAAGTGGATGCGTGAGCGGGGGTACGCTGCTGCTACGCCGTAGGACGGAGTTTGTATCCCGCGTCACATTCTGTATCGTGGTCACGGCGAGAAGATGGAAGCGTTCCCGTTCCAGGGGCGCGCCTCTGGATCGCAAGAGAAATAAGGGCTCAGGTTGAGCTGATTTTCAAGATGGGTGGAACACGGATGCGTTCGTTGTCGTTGCAAGTGCTGCTGTTGTTTTGTGTGCTGGGGCTGTCGGGCAATTCGATGATGGGTGGAGTCGCGGCGAGGGCGCAGACCCCTTCGGCGAAGGCGAGTTCCGAGCCGGACCGGATCGCCGCATTGGAAAAGCAGGTTGCAGAGCAATCCGCAGCGATTGCGGCGGCGCAGCAGTCTGGCGACAACTCATGGATGCTGGTTTCGGCGGCGCTGGTGCTGATGATGAGCGGACCTGGACTGGCGCTGTTTTACGGCGGACTGGTTCGCAAGAAGAACGTGCTCGGCACGATGATGCAGACGTTCGCCATGATGGCGGTGATCACCGTGTTATGGGCGCTGGTTACGTATTCGCTGGCGTTTGGGAGCGGGAACGCATTCATCGGCGGCTTGGGCAATATGTTTCTGCACGGGGTTGGGCTGGCACCGAGTCAGTACGCTCCTACGATTCCGCTGCAGACATTCATGGTGTATCAGTTGATGTTCGCGATCATTACGCCGGCGCTGATTACCGGAGCATTTGCGGAGCGCATGAAATTCTCGGCGATGCTGCTGTTCATGGTGCTGTGGGCCATCGTTGTGTATAGCCCGATGGCGCACATGTTGTGGGGAGTGGGCGGGCTGCTGAACGCGGTGACGGGCAGGTTCCCGTGCCTGGACTTCGCGGGTGGCACAGTGGTGCATGTGACGTCGGGGGTGTCGGCGTTGGTGACGGCTTTGTATCTGGGCAAGCGCGTCGGTTACCCGAAGGTTCCGATGCAGCCGCATTCGGTGGTGCTGAGTTTCATTGGGGCATGCCTTCTGTGGGTGGGCTGGTTCGGGTTCAACGCAGGATCGGCACTGGGATCGGGAACGCTGGCGACTTCGGCGTTTGTGGCCACGCAATTTGGCGCGGCAGCGGCCGCGATCGGATGGAGCGCCGCGGAGTGGATGCGCAACGGCAAGCCGTCGGCCCTTGGTGCGATCTCGGGCGCGGTGGCGGGACTGGTTGCGATCACTCCTGCCTCAGGATTTGTCACGCCCACGGCGGCGCTCTGGATCGGATTGATTGCCGGGGCAGTCTGCTTCTTCATGGTGGTGAAGGTGAAGTCGATGTTTGGCTACGACGATTCGCTGGACGCGTTTGGGGTTCACGGCGCAGGCGGAACGCTGGGCGCCCTGCTCACCGGGCTGTTTGCGAATAGCGCGATCAACCCGATCTTCGGCGCGGGTAAGCCTGCGGGGCTGTTCGAAGGGAATTGGCGCCAATTGTTTCATCAGACGATGGGCGTGGCGATCGCGTGGAGTTTGGCAATTGTCGGCACTCTTATCATTCTGTTCATCGTGGATAAAACGATTGGGCTTAGGGTGAATGCGCAGGATGAGGCAACAGGACTGGATCTCTCGCAACATGGGGAAGAGGGTTACGATTGGGCGCATTAGTCCGGTTGCCATTTTGACAGGTGCATACCGTGGGTCGGGCCCATATCTCACATGGCGGCTGCTGATTGACGAAGCGTACTATGCTAGAGCTTGCTGGAAGGCGAACGGAGAGGACGAAATAAATGCAGAAGATTGAAGCGGTGATACAGCCTTCGAAGCTGGACGCGGTTAAGGATGCGCTGGTGGAACTGGGCGTACAGGGAATGACCATTACTGAGGCTCGGGGACATGGCCGGCAGAAGGGGCACACGGAGTTTTATCGCGGCCGGGAGTATTCGGTCGATCTGTTGCCCAAGGTGAAGCTGGAGACGGTGGTAGCAGACGACATGGTGGAGAAGGCAGTCCAGGCGATTATCACGGTGGCGCGGACCGGGACGATCGGGGATGGCAAGATCTTTGTGACCAGGGTGGATGAGGCGATCCGTATCCGCAACGACGAGCGGGGTGAAGTAGCGCTTTAAGGCTGTTGCCAGTGGACGGTTGTCAGTGATCAGTTTCGAGGTGGCGGTTGCGCGGGCTGTGTTGGCTGTATGCTTTAACTAAAGCAATCAGCTATGCAGGAGAAGGAAACCCCAGGCAGTGAAATGCGCGGCGAATACCAGCGTCAGATGCTGGCGATCCGTGATGCCTTTGAGTCGGGAGCGTCGGGGGCCGCGACCATTGCGGCGCGCGCCCAGGCGATGGATGAGCTGATCATCGGTCTGTGGGCCGAGGCGGTGGAGAAGACGCCGGGGCTGAAGTCGGGAATTGCGTTGTTAGCTCTGGGAGGATATGGCCGGAGCGAGCTGTTTCCATACTCCGATGTCGACCTGATGTATCTGCTGGACACCAAGATCTCCGAGCAGGATGTGAAGCAGCCGATCCGGCGGATGAGCCAGGAGCTTTGGGACTGCGGGATCAGGCTTTCCCCGTTGACGCGCAAGCGGAACGAGGCTGAGCGGTTCGACCCGGACAATGTGGAGTTTGCACTATCGTCGCTGGACCACCGGTTTCTGGCAGGAGATGCCGCGGTCTATGAGCGCTTTGCAGGAATCGGGTTGCCGAAGCTGCTGGAGCGGGAAAGCAAAGCGATCGCCGATGGATTGGTCGAACTGACGGCGGAGCGGCACAAGAAATATGGAGACACGCTGTTCCACCTGGAGCCGAGCATCAAGGATTGCCCGGGCGGCCTGCGCGACGTCCATGTCTGCGCATGGCTGACCACGCTTGCCGAAATCGCCTCGGGAACGAAGCAAGGAAGAGCCGAGCGCGGCAGCAGCAATGGGTCCGCGATGGGAGATCGCGACGAATTCAACCAGGCCGTGGAATTCCTTTTTACGGTGCGGTGCTTTCTGCACTACCGGCACGAGCGCGACGACAACACGCTGGACTGGCAAGCCCAGGATGCAGCGGCGAAGGCGTGGATGGGGCTCGACCGGAGACGGACTTCGCGCGATGGGCAAGCCGACGCGGCTTACTGGATGCGTCTCTACTTCCGCCACGCGAGAATCGTCGAGCGAAGCCTAACCCACATGCTGGAAGCGGTGCCGCTGAAGCAGCGGCCGGCGCGCTGGACCGTGCCGGGCAAAGCTGCTTTCGCGAGACGCCGGCCCGAGCCTCCGGCGGTCGGCTACCGGGTGGAGAACGGACGCGCAGTTCTGAGCGAGATGGGCGCACCAGGCGATCCGGCTCAGGACCCTGAGGTAGTGCTGCAACTCTTCGCGGCCATGTCGAGGACGGGATGTGCGCTCGATCAGGCAAGCGAGCAGCGGATGACGCAGTCTCTGCCGCTGCTTTCGGCTCATCTGGAAGAAGGCCCCGCGCTGTGGCGGCATCTGCAGGCGATTCTGCTGGGACCCCATGCTGGCAAGGCGTTGCGTGCGATGCATGCCCTGGGGATTCTGGAGCTGCTGATTCCGGAGTTCCACGGGATCGATGCCCTGGTTATACGGGATGCCTACCACCGCTATACCGTGGACGAACACACGATGGTGGTGATCGATACGCTGCACGGCCTGGAGACGCCTCAAGAGGGCGCGATGGGCGAGTGGGCCGGGCGATTTCGCGGTATCCTGCGCGATGTTCAGCATCAGGCGCTGCTCTATCTGGCGGCGCTGATGCACGATACGGGCAAGGGTAGAAGCACGGACGATCATGCCCGCGAGAGCGCGCGGATGGCGGAAAGCGTTGCGGGGCGGCTCGAGCTGGATGCGTATGAGAGCGAGTTGTTGCTGGGGCTGATTCGCAATCATCTTGAGATGTCGGCCGCACTGCGCCGGGACATCTTCGATCTGGAGACGGTGCGCGCTTTTGCCGGCAAGATG
>DASWCA010000048.1:0-14388 GCA_036390355.1 Acidobacteriaceae bacterium | reverse complement strand
AACCACCCCGACGTCGTGGTGGACGGCAGCGGCAAAGCCTGGCTCTTCTACTTCACCCAGCAAAAGGGCGAGGACGCCAAGCCCGACGATCCCACCTGGCAGCGGCGATCCTTCCTGCACGTCACGGAACTTCATGAGAAGAACGGCATCCTCACCGTCGACCGCAACGCCCCCGCCTACCTCCACATGCTGCCCCCGCCCGCCAACAAGAAGAGCGACGGAACCGCCGTCATTGCATCCAATCGAGCCTTCGTTTCCGCCACGCAATCGGGTCCTATCCGCATCTCTTCCGGCGTGGCCGCAGGAATGCTTGTTAGCCAGGTTCAGCCGGTCTACCGGGCAGATGCACACGTAAGCGGCACAGTGATTCTGGACACACAACAATTTCAAAGGACGGAGACGTGACAAGCCTTCATCTGATCTCAGGACCTCCGATGTTAGTTGGTGCTGTGATCGATGCAGTCAAAAAATGGAAGTACAAACCCTTCCTTTTGATGGGGGAGCCGGTAGATGTCGAAACTACGGTTTCTGTCGAAATGACTTCCGGCCACTAGTCGATGACGCGGACGCCGCCGCGGCCGACGAGTTCTTCGACGCGGTCGATGAACAGCCGGTCCGCAGACACGGTCACGTTGTGCGGCTCAAGCACCGCGCAGAACTCGCCCGGCTCTTCGAGATCGAGCAGCAGCCTGCCTTTGCCTGGCGCAGCAACAAGAACTGCGTGCAGTTTCTCCAGCAGCGCGGCGTCCGGATGGTGCAGCGGAACTTTGATGCGCAGCGATTCCGGCAGCTTCAGCACCACATCCTCAAGCGCCTGAATATTTGTGACTGAGAGCTTCGGAGCCGACTCCTCTTCGCCCCGCAAAACTCCGCGAACTAGTACCGGTACATCAATCTTCAGCTTCTCCGCGAGCTTCAGGTACGCAGTCGAAAAGGCGATCAGTTCGATCTTCCCCACCGCATCTTCGAGCGTCGCCTGCGCGTACATCTCGCCCGAGCGCTTCGACTTCGCGACCTTCAGCCCCGTGATCACACCCGCAATTTGTATCTCATTCTGTGGCTCATTCTGGCCACGCCGGAACACCTGCGGTTCGGGCTTCATCTCGCACGCAGTCGCGGTGTCGACGACCTTCAAATTGCGCAGCTTCTCATGGTATTTGTCGAGTGGATGACCGGAAACGAAGAATCCGAGCACCTCCTTCTCGTTCTGCAGCCGCGTATGTTCGTCCCAATCGGGCGCGGCCGGAAGCGCTTCGCTCTCTTCACTCGCCGCTAACGTAATGTCCGCATCGAAGATGCCGCCGAAAAGCCCGCTCTGCCCTGCCGCAGCGTCTTTCTGGGTCTTTTGCGCTCGTTCGATCGCCTTGTCTAACGCCGCAAACACCTGGCCGCGGCGTCCGAACGCGTCCATTGCGCCGGCCTTGATCAACGACTCCAGCACGCGCTTGTTCAGCAGCCGCAGATCGACCTTGTCGCAGAATTCCCACAGGCTCTCGAAACCCTGCTTCCTTTCCGCACGCAAAGCATTGCGCGCTTCGGTGATCGAGACGATCGCATTGTGGCCGACATTCTTGATCGCCGCCAGCCCGAACCCGATCGCCTCGCCCGCGTCCCTACGCACAGGCGTGAAGTTCGCGTCCGACACCTGAACATTCGGCGGCACGACAGGAATGTTCATCTCACGGCACTCGGAGATGTACTTGACAACATTCTCCGGCTTCGAGGTTTCGCTGGTCAGCAGCGCCGCCATAAACTCGACCGGGTAATGCGTCTTCAGCCACGCCGTGTGATATGCCAGCAGCGCGTATGCAGCCGAATGCGACTTGTTGAACCCATATCCCGCGAACTGCGCCATCAGGTCGAAGATTTTGCCGGCAACATCCTTGGCATGTTTGTTGGCGGCTGCGCCGGTCATAAAGCGCTCGCGCTGCTTTTGCATCTCGACTGCATCCTTCTTCCCCATGGCTCGGCGGAGAAGGTCGGCCTCGCCGAGTGAGTAACCGGCGACGATGTTGGCGATCTGCATGACCTGTTCCTGGTAGACCATCACGCCCAGCGTCTCGCGCAGGATGGTCTCCATCTCGGGAAGATCGTACTCCACGGGGCTGCGTCCCCACTTGCGCTCGATGAAGTCATCGATCATGGCCATGGGGCCGGGCCGGTAAAGCGCGTTCAAAGCGGTGAGGTCTTCGACCCGGTTCGGCTTGTAGCGGCGCAGGACGTCGCGCATACCGGGCGATTCAAACTGGAAGACGCCTGACGTCAGCGCGCGATGAAACACCTGCTCGTAGGTCTTCGCATCGTCCAGCGGAATTGTAGCAAGGTCGAGATCAATACCCTTCGTAGACTTGATCAGCTTCAGCGCGTCGTCGATCACGGTGAGCGTAGTCAGGCCCAGAAAGTCCATCTTCAGCAGGCCCATCTTCTCGATCGACTTCATATCGTACGAGGTGACAATCGCCTCGTCCTTCGTCCTCGTAACCGGAACAAGTTCCGTCAGCGGCTTGGGCGCGATAACGACGCCAGCAGCATGAACACCCGCACCACGCACCAGTCCTTCGAGCCGCATCGCCGTGTCGATCAGCTCGCGAATCTTCGGGTCTTCATACGCGGCGGCTAGCGGAGGTGAATCCTTGAGCGCGCGGTCGATGGTAATGCCGATCGTCGCCGGAATCAGCTTGGCGATGCGATCCACCTCGCCATAAGGCATCTCGAGCGCTCGCCCTACGTCTTTGATAGCCGCCTTCGCTGCCATGGTGTTGAACGTGATGATCTGCGCAACCTGATCCTCACCGTACTTCCTCCGGACGTACTCAATCACCTCGCCGCGCCGGTTCATGCAGAAGTCGATGTCGATATCGGGCATGGACACGCGTTCGGGATTCAGAAAGCGCTCGAACAGCAGTTCGTTCTGCAGCGGATCGATGTCCGTGATCTCCATGCAGTACGCGACCAGCGATCCGGCTGCCGAACCGCGCCCCGGCCCAACCGGGATCGACTGCTCGCGCGCGTAGCGGATGAAGTCCCACACGATCATGAAGTAGCCGGGAAACTGCATCTGCTTGATGCACTCGATCTCACGGTCGAGCCGCGCCTGGTACTCAGGAATCGCCTTCCTCAGCAGGCCGCTCGCGCGCAGATGTTCGATTGAAGTTGCAAGGCGCTTGCGCAGCCCCTCGCGGCACACCGTCTCGAAGTAGCTGTCGAGCGTCTCACCCTCGGGCACAGGAAACGCCGGAAAAGGATTGTCGACCTTCTGCAACTTGAGGTTGCAACGCTCAGGAAACTGCATCGTCCCGCTCACCACATGCGGCGCGTGCGCAAACAGCCGCGCCATCTCTTCGGCCGACTTGATATAGAACTCATTCGTGTCGAACTTGAACCGTTTCGGGTCGTTCATCGAGCCGGCAGTCTGCACGCACAGCAGGATCTCGTGCGCGCGGCTGTCGTCGGAGGCAATGTAATGCGAGTCATTGGTCGCGATCAGCGGTATGTCGAGGTCTTTTTCCATGCGAAACATCGCTTCACCGACGGCTTTGTCCGGGCCGAGATGATGGTCCTGAATCTCAAGAAAGAAGTTGCCCCTGCCAAAGATGTCGTGAAACTGTCCCGCGGTCGCCTTGGCCTTATCGTAATTCCCATCCATGATGTGCTGCGAGACTTCGCCGGCCAGGCAGCCGGAGAAACCAATCAAGCCCGCGGAATGCTTCCCGAGAAACTCCTTCGAAACGCGCGGTTTTCGATAGAAGCCGTGCAGCGCCGCCTCGCTGGTCAGCCGAACAAGATTGCGATAGCCCTCCTCGTTCTCGGCCAGCACCAACAGATGGTTGTACTTCAGATCCGGATTCGGCTTGGCGCGATGGTCGTCTTCCTTACATATGTAAAGTTCGCACCCGAGGATAGGCTTGATTCCCTGCTGCTTCGCCGCATTGAAAAAATGAACTGCCCCGTAGATGTTGCCGTGATCGGTCATTGCGACGGCGGTCTGGCCCAGCGAATGGACGTGCTTGACCAACTTGTCGACATCGCAAGCGCCGTCCAGGAGCGAGTAATCAGTATGCAGATGAAGGTGGGTAAACTCGGCGGACATACCTCTAGTTTAGTTCCGCCGGGAGCATAGGAAAACACGTCCGAAACTATGCGCGCACCGGTCTAGGCCGCGGCGCTAGAATGTGTGAGATATGGCTGGGTCTTTCCTCATCGGCCCAATTCAGCGGGCACTTCGCGAGCGGGCGCGCCTGAAGCGGGTGCAGCTTGCCGCGAGTTGGCCGCAGACACACGCGGAGATCAATGGCTGGAAGATTCTGCCTGCCGGCGATGAAGCCGAATCTTTCTCCCAGACAGATTTCATCGAGGCCAGCTTCCACTTCATCCTGAACGGCGAGTTCTACGGAGGCTACCTGCGCAGCGTCTTGATGGGCAGGAAAGATGCCGAGAAGCTCACCACCGGCAGCCCGTCCATCAACGTGCGCTACAACCCAGCCAATCCCGACCAGACCACCGTCCTCGCCGAGGACAACCCGCAGCTTCCATTCCAGGTCATCTCAGGTTGATCGGACATGTGTCCAGACCGTAGCGAACAGCGCTAGTAGCCAGCCTCTCGTCCATGGCGTATCGCAAGCACGACAGTTCGTCGACCATCGAAGTGATACCTGGCAACGTAACCTCCGTGCCCGAATTCGATCACCAGTTCCCGAAATTCTGGCAACATACCATCAATGGGGCGCCCAATCTCTGGGTGTTTCGCAAGCATCCGTATGCCGTTCCGTATAGAGAGGACGGCGCGTCCAGCCACTTCCTGACTCTTTGGGGCCAGAAAATCATGCAATCGATGCAAATCCCGCAACGCTCGCGGAGACCAACTCAGACGTGGCATTCAGGTACCGGCACATTCTTACCTTCGGCAAGCTTAGTAAGCCACTCATCCGCCTCTTGCTCTGTAAGGTGCAGGCCGGTCCGCTCATATTCTTCCCAGGCCGCGAGAGTATCAAGACGGAACTGCTCGCGTTTCTCCTCGCGCGCCACATACTCCGCGATCGCTTCTCGCATGATCCAATGCGCCGATCGGCGTCGTGCCTCGGCAAGCCGCTGCACGCGATCCTTGATTTCGCTATCGAGCTTCAGACTAGTTGTTGATGTCGAAGGCATTGAGTAATCCAAAGTGTTACCTCTTAACACTATACACTACCGAACCAGACTCTGGGCAAGCTCCACGTACAGGTCCACGCATGTCAGCAACTCCTTCTTACTGATCTTCTCGTCCGGCGTGTGCGCGACATGGATCGACCCCGGACCGAGCAAAAACGGTTCACCCCACGCGGTAAGCGACGGGATATCGGTGGCAAATTTGGCGATCATCGTCGGCAGATCGCCCACCTTGCGCATCCGCACGTAGGAAAGGTCGAGCGAGAAAGTGACCTCAGCGCGCCCCGCGACAACGCGCAGCACGGCTTCTTTCACCTCCTCCGACGGTCCGATGGTGCGGATCAGCAGGTGCGCCTCGGCCTTGTCGGCAACCACATTCGGCGCCCGTCCGCCGGAGATGAGGCCGATGTTGACTGTCGCTGGCCCAATCTCCGGCTCGACTGGCAGCGGCATCGCCAGCACATCGTGGAGCGCCTCCACAAGTTTGTCGATCGCCGACTCGCCCAGTTCGGGATATGCCGAATGCGCCATACGCCCACGTGCGCGCAGCTCGACCCGTAGCGCGCCCTTCGTTGCCAGGGCAAGGCGGTTATCGGTCGGTTCGCCATTAATCAGAAACCGCGAACCGCGCGGGTTTTGATTCGCAACCTTGGCTCCAGCTGAGTCGCGCTCCTCACCGACGACAAAGAGCAGGCCCACCTTGACACCCCCCTCGCGCAACCGGTCAGCGGCCGCCACCTGCGCCGCGATGATTCCTTTGGCGTCGCAAGTTCCGCGGCCATAAAGAAAATCGTCGTCCTCGGTGCACCCTATAAACGGCGGCACCGTGTCCATGTGGCTCGAAAGGACGACGTCAGGCGTAATCCCAGGCAACGCCGCATACACATTGAAACGCTCGCCGAACCCGGCTCCCGGCGTAAACGCCAGGTCGGGCTGTTCGACGGCCATGCGCTCGACCGCGTATCGCTCGGACGCGAGAAAATCCGCCAGAAAAGCTCCGGCAAGTCCCTCGTGATACGAGATGGATTCGATGTTGACGAGCTTGCGCGTCAGGTCGATTGCGTCGATCGGCATGTGAGTAACAGGATAACCCGTGGCCTCAGTGCGATCCCTCGCAACGCGCAGATTAGACTGGAAAAGATGACGCCAACACATGAATCGGCCGCAACAGCACCTCGATCCTTCGCCTCGCAGATTCGCTCCATTGACGATCTGCACAGCCCGGCCGGGCGGCTGGAGGCACTGCTCAATAGCGGTCGCGACGATGCGCCATACTCCGCCCTGGTGTGTCATCCGCATCCGGCGGGCGGCGGCACGATGCACAACAAGGTCGTCTACCACGCAATGAAAGCGCTTTCCTCGTTCGGGCTTCCAGTGCTGCGCTTCAACTTCCGCGGCACCGGCCTCAGCGAGGGCGCGCACGACAATGGCCACGGTGAGCAGGACGACGTTCGCGCAGCGCTAAGCTGGCTCGAACAGAGCTTCGCGCGGCCAATCATCTTTGCCGGTTTCTCCTTCGGCTCGCAGGTTGGGCTGCGCGCCTGCTGCGGCGATGCTCGCGTAAAAGGGCTGATCGGCCTGGGCCTTCCCGTCCACGCCGCCGGACGCGACTACAAATACGGCTTCCTGCCGAAATGCATCGAGCCAAAGCTGTTCATCAGCGGAGACCACGACGAATTCGGCCCGCGAGAAACCCTTGCCCAAGTGTGGCAGCGCGCGCCTGAGCCCAAGCGGCTGATCTGGATCGAGGGCGCGGACCACTTCTTCCAGGGAACAGTGGCATCCCCCGGCGCAAAACTGAACCGCATGCAGGCCGAGATTCGCTCGTGGATTCACGACACGTTTGGACTGGAAAGCCTCTAGCTGCTCGTCGGCAGAGTCTCCATCGCGGAACCCGCGACCGTCGCGTCAGAGACCGGCGAATCGTATCGCTGCAGCGCGGCACTCTCGTGCTCGGGCGCAACCAGCCGGTTCGCTACCGGGTCGCGCCGCAACCAATCCAGCATCAGCCGGTTCGCCTCTTCGGGCATCTCTTCGAACACCACGTGGCCCGCGCCGGGGACTGCAATGATCTGGGACGCGGGCAATTCGTCTCTGAGCCGTATGCCGGACGCGACGCTGACAGCGCGGTCGCGATCTCCCCAGACCAGCAACGTTGGAATAGTCGCGAGCCGCGGCAATACAGCCTTGAGCCTTGCCATGTCCGCGAACCAACTGTCTACGATCGCCATAATGTGATCGACAGAGCCGGGAAGGCGCAGGCCGTTTACATATCGGTCAAGCGTCCCCGAGACGATCCGCGCCCTATCGCCGTACATACGTCCAAGCGCGTAACGTTGAAGCCACGCAGGAAGATACGGCGCAGCCTGCGCCACGAGTCTGCCCAGCCGTGTGCGGTAAGCACGCACCAGCGTGTCAGTCACGTCGCTATAGGGATTGGCAGGCGCAAACAAAATCAGGCTGCGAACGCGTTCCGGATGACGCGCCGCCAGCATCACTGCGACGGCGCCGCCATGCGAGTGCCCTGCAATGTCGGCCTCGTCGAGACCCAGCGCATCCATGAACTCAGCCACACGATCGGCAGTCGCCTCGACGCCCGCATCGATGCCCCTGACTCGCTCCGACTTGCCCGTATTCACCAGATCGATTGCGTAGACGGTCGCCTCCCTGGCGAGCGCCTCGATATTTCTGCACCAGTTCAAAGACGAGCCGACCAGGCCATGGATGAGAAGCATCGGTCTGCCCGATCCCGCTTGCAGATAATGCACTTCACCGCCGGGCGTCTCGACAAACGCCGCCTTATGCCCTTGTTGCGCGCAATCATTCTGCAAGTCGGCAGTCTCCTGTCTCACGGAAAGTCGAGCGCTCGCCCAGCGACGCGGACGCAAACTCCCCTGAGCCGCCCACTTTGAGGAAGGCTTAGCGCGTCATCGGACGACGATGAGATATTACAGGAATGTAAATCGCCCACGCACGGTTTCGCGAAGGTCGCACCGCCGCATCATCCAGCTACGGCTAGGGAACCTGGAGCGGACGGAAGCCCTCGATCGGGAACAGGCCGGTGGGGCGGCCCTCCGACGAGCGCTGGGGCCGGAACACGTACCGGAAAAAGAAGCCGGCCGAGACGGTGTTGTAATTGTTGGTATTGTTGGCCGAAACGAATCCGCCCCCATACCAGTGATCCGCGAACCGGTAGGAAACCTCGCTATTGGTCGAATAGTTGAAGTCGGTAGTCACCGTTCGCGGAGTATGACCGCAAGTGTAAGCGGGCAATTGCGCAGTGCAGAGCGCAAACTTGGCCTGGACCAGCGGATCAAGTGGAAAGTACAGCGCGTCGTCCTGCTGAAAGGTCTGAATCCCCAGACCGCCCGCAATCGCATAGTGGAAGTTCGACTTATAGCTTCCGTTGACCGTAATGGGCATCGACGCAACGAAGTCCAGGTTGGGGCTGAAATACCCGCCCTGCCCATACGTCAACCCCTGTTCGTTTCTGGCGTAGTGCATGCCGGAAAGCTCCCCGCCCAGGGTGATGCCGCCGTTGCCGGACAAACTCCGTACCCGGAAGCTCACGCCGATCTGCCCGCCGAATCTCGTGTTGTCGAGCACATGATATCCGGTGAGCACACCGCCCGCTACAGAGACATAGAAGCGTGAGCCGCCGCTCCCAACATCGAGCCGCACACCACCCGAAGTAGAGACGACGCCCCCCCAGATTGCCTTGGAGGATGTGACCCCGGGATCGTGCAGCCCAGCGTAGGAGAGCTGTGTATCCTTCACCGAATCGCGGTCCGCGAAGAGCGAAAGGTGGTCGCCCAACGTATGCCAGCTAAACCGTCCAGTGACGTTGCGGACCAGGAAATTGGAGGCAGTATAGCCAGCCGCCAACCCGAGGTCCCTGGTCGTCAACTGAAGCTCGCCGCCGACTCCGTTTGAAAACTGCTGCGAAGGAGAATTCACTGAGTTGGCCGGCAGCGTGCCGATGTAAGGCACATTACTCCCCGTGAAACTGGACGCATTCAGCACGCCGGAGTTCAGGGAAATGGGTCGCGCAACCGCCGTCAATCTCACGACCTTGCCGATAATGGCCGATGCCTCGACCGGGGCCTCAATGTCAGAAAGCCGATCCAGCCCCGGCGTTCCGCTGCGATACCGCCCGATCCCCGTCGCGCCGAGCCACCCGCTGTACGAGCCTTCGAGAGCTGCGATCGCATTCTCAGCATTCTGCCGCGGCGTCATCGGAATGGGCGCCTGTGCCCCGAAATACCCATGCAGCGGCGGCACGTTCCGGGCCGCCAGTTCCGCATCTGTAGGCGGAGGAGCCACGGGATACGGCTGAGCGTTGAGCGGCTGACCCGCGCCTTGGGTGTTCGCCACCAAAGGCGCGGCGGTTTCGGATTGCGCCGGCTCGGGCACAGTTGGCTCAATCGGAGTTGACTTAGGCGCTGGCGGAGCCACCGTCACCGGAGGAGGTACGGGCGTCGACTTCGCCTGGCTGCGCACCGGCGGAGGAAGCGTGCGTGGCTGCGGATACTGCTGCGTGCCCGTGTCGGGAACGCTCGCCGATTGACTTGCGGGCGGCGTAGCCGGCTTCACCACCTGCACATTATTCGTGATCGACTCCTCAGGTGGACGGCTCTGACCGTTTCGAGGCGCAGCCGATTCCGCCTGCAGGCGGCGGATGCGCGCAGCCTGTGCCGCCGCAGCGTTCGGGTCTGAAGCGTCCAGCTGATTCGGGCGCGTATTCGGGACGTAGCGCGCCGTCGGCAGCACGTCCGTCATCTCGCTCTGCGCCTGCACGGGCGGCGGCGTGCTGTTCCCAAGTTGCACGGTAACCGGAGACGCATTGGACAGCCGGGGATCGGCGCTGGCGGCTGGAGGTGGCACGGGTCGCGTCGGGGATACATACGGAACAATTGGGCGATAGTCCTGACCGGACGCGGCTGCTCCCATGACCGGAGGTGTCTGCACAGCGGCCTGTTGTTGGTTTACCTCAGGCGTAGGCACAGCCACCGCGGTTGGCGGCTGTTGAACCGGACCCGCCGCGCTGGCGGTGCTTGGCGGCACAACCCCGCTGGTCACACCATCATACGGATGCAATGAGCCGGGAGCAGGCGGATATAGCTGGCTCGGCACACTCCCCACCGGAGTCAGATCGGTAGTTCCGGGAGCAAGCAACACAGAGAGCTCTTGCCCCTGCATCGGGCTCGTCGGCATCGTAGGAAGCTCTCCCGGCTGAGGCGGCGGCATCGCCTTCAATGACGCGCGATAGTACTCCATCGCACGCGACGTATCTCCATGCGCCTGCTCGAACCTCGCCCCCAGAATCAGGATCTGCGGGTCCGATGGAAACCGCGTCAGCGCGTATCGCAGCCATGCCTCGGAATCCTTCTTGTCCCCCACTGCCATCGCCGCGCCAACCGCCGTCTGGTAATCAGTTGCGCTCGCGGTAGCCATGTTCTGCGTCTTGTAGATGTCCACGGCCTGCTGCGGTTGCCCAGCCTGCGCATATCCGTTCGCCAACGCCATCGTCGCTACCGGGTCCTTTGGAAACGTCTGCACAGCCGCGTTCAGAATCGCCAGCGCCCGCGGTGAATTTCCCGCGGCCGCAGCCTGGTTCGCGCGACGAATCGCCCAGTTTGTCCAAATCGTCTGCACCGTATGCCGTTGCGCTTCCGTAAGGTCCAACCGCCCACCCAGGCTCATCAACTGCCTGTAAAGGCGAACGTCGTCCATCCCGTTGTACAGCAGCAACGCGTTCTGGATGTCCAGGTCCACGGGGGGAGTGGTGCGCTGCGCAGCATAATCCTGCTCGACCCGCCCGAGGAAAACCGTGGCCTCCCGCGATCGCCCCTGCGCTTGATACACAGACGCCATCGTCTGCAGATAACCTTTATTCGTCTCAAGCTGCGCCCGCACGCCAGCCGGAATCAGCTCCGCCTGTGCGATCGCGTCATTGTCATGGCCAGTCAGGTGCAACGTCGAGATCAGCCCGGCCCACGCATCCGCGCGCTCCGGATTCTCGCTCAGCACCTGCTTATAAATCGGGTACGCAAGCTGTGGGTTGCCGCGCGCGACATCGACGCTAGCAAGCTGCAACTCGACCTCCGCGGACGCCTTCCCTCCCCCGGCTGTCTCTTCAGTCACCGCCTTTTGCAACAGGTCCTGCGCTTCGTCCAGCTTGTTCCGAGCCTGGTCAATCGCCGCCACCGTCACGACGAACCCGGGATCATGCAGAGCCGCCGCATAGCTTGCCGGAGGCGTTTTTTCAATGGTCTGCGCCGCCTCCTCATCGTGCCCCATGGCGTGTTGAACCTGTGCCAGCCCTCGCCGCGCGGGAATGTTCCCGCCGTCCTCCGCAAGCAATTGGGTGTAAATGGCAGAAGCCTGTTCCGTTTGGTTCGCCGCCGCCGCCAGCACCCCTGCGAGTTGAATCTGGATCGCCGTCTTCATGCCCTTGGCATCCGCGGGAAGCGGCAGCTTCACTGCGCTCTCCAGCACCTTCTGCGCATCTGCGCCGCGCCCTGTCGCGGAGTACGCATACGCAAGCGTCTGCAGGTAGAAGGGATCAGACATCAACTGCGTGTGAACTTCCGCAGGAATTCGTAGGTCGGTCGCCAGCGCGGCCGTCGCATTCCCAGCCCGGTACTGCGCAATAAAGAGATCGCGCCAGCCTTCGGCCGACGCCGGGCTCGCTTCCACCGCACGCTGAAAAAGCGGCACTGCCTGTTGCGGCTGCCGTGCCTTCAGCAGCGTACCGCCCAGCGCTTCGAGCGCCTCGGGACTGCCAGGGCGAAGCTCCAGCGCCGCGCGAAAGCGTTTCTCTGCCGTGGCCGGATCATTTGCGTTGAGCGCGTTGTGGCCCTCGCCCATGATGAACCAGAACCGCGCCGTATCCAGCGCATCCGCCATAGCCTTGTCGTTCGGATTGTCCTGCCTGGCCTGCTCCAGAAAGCTGATCGCACCCAGGAAGTTTCCCTGCTGCATGCGAACGTATCCCATCCCCGCAAGTGCATTGGAGTTGCCAGGCTCCCTTGCGAGGATCGCTTTGAAGCGCGTTTCGGCTTCGTTGATACGTTTCGCATTCAGTGACTGGTATGCCGCCAACTCCGCCGATGTCCGCGCGCGGGCATCAAACGTATCTGCGCCGGACGCAGGGGTTGGACTTGGCGCGGTCGCGGACTCGACAGGCGGAGCCGGTCGCGACGCATCGGTCTGATCAGTCTTGGGTGTCGGAGTTGGAGCAGTCGCGGATTCCACCGGCGCACTCGGTTTCGGCGCGGTCTCCAGCGCGAGAGCTAGCTGTGGATCCGGGTGCGCCGCCAGATACGTTCGAATCTCCGGCGCCACCGCTGGGTTCGCCGCGTCCCAGAACAGCGCCTGGCGCAGCCCCTCCACTGCAGGAAGATCGTTGGGGAAGCGTTCCAGAATCTTCCGCCCTTCCTCCCGCGTCTTCGGGTCGTAGGTCAGAAGACGTCCCAACGCAATCTGGTATCGCGAGTCGCCCGGCACCTTCTCGGCCAACGCGCGCAGGCCGGCGACCGCATGCGGACGGCCATCCACGGTCGCAGCCTCCGTCTCGTAGTAAGCCAGTGCCGCATCGCCAGGCGGAGGGTTCGTTCCCAGTACCTGGCGGTAGATCGTCATAGCCGCTGCAAACTGCCCCGCCGCGGCAAGCTTGGCCGCTTGATCCAGCCGGGAGTTCTTCGCCGGTTGCGCGGCCATCTTCTCTACCCGGGCGATGTTCGGATCATTCGGGTTGATTGCCCGCAGCCGCTCCACATAGCTCTTTGACAACGTGGCATTGCCGTTCAGAGCAGCAGCGCGAGCCAGCCCGCCCAGTGCAGCGGTGTTTTTCGGATCCATTAGCAGCACTTGCTGCCATGTCTGCACCGCGAGGTCCATGCGCCCGCGCGCTTCCAGCGAATCCGCCTTGTCCAGCAGCGATTGCGTCGCGGACGAAGAAGCAGAGGAAGGAGTCTGCGCATCCAAAAATGCCGAAAACCCGCCCACAATCATGCCGCCAAGCAGAATCGCAGGGGCCCAGAGCCGGATTACACGTGCTTTCATCGTCATCTTCGTATGTGCGCTGCCGGATGACCGGCAGGAACCAGGCTTGACACTAATGGCTGTATCAGCAGACTACCGCTTTTCCTCACCGCTGTATCGGCCATTTTTTCTCGGGACACGATGACCTGAGGATATCCGGGGCGTTATTCGAGGTAGCCGAAGTTCCCCCCGGGAAGAGACCGCCTGGATCGAAGTAGCAACGGGCTTCATAGGCTGCCGAAAAACAAACACAACCCCTCTGGGGCGTCATTCTCGTAGAGTCAGAATCTCCGTAGTTGTCTTTCGGAGTAGCAGCGGGCTTTTTAGCCCCGGGCCTTTCTGACGCCATACCCCCGCGTCCAACTCCTCTCCATCAAAGACCTCATCGAAGGCAACAAAAACGTCCAGCGTCCCCTCCACGTCCGCGACGTAACCCTTAGAAAAACTCCCCGCACCCGCGCGGACGCCGCCCAAGATCTCACCCTCAACCTGACTGGCGACGACTAACCTCAACCGAGATCAATTTCCATCAGTCCGGAAGGGCACGGGTTCACCCGTGCCAAAAAACAGCCGCGCCGAAGGCCTCTCCTACAAAGCGATGCGCATCTCGAATTTCTGCGCAACGGGCTCGACGATCTGGACCACCCCATGCCCAGGATTGACCTGCTCGCGCAGACGTAGCAGCCCAAACTGTTTGAGCTTGTTCACGTCCCGGGTCACCGACCCTCGATTGCGGCCCAACTCTTCCGCAAGCGCGGAGATGCTCAGCTTCTTCTTCCTGGCCACCTGGAAAATCCGGACGCGCTGCGCCGTCAGGCACTCGAGCATCTGGAGCGGGTCGGCGAAGGTGAAGATCCGCTCCGCCTCCAGGTGCTCGCCGGCCGCGCGTCGCTTGTTCCGCTCCAGTGAGCGCCGCTTATGCCCTTCAAATCCATCGGCAAGTATCATGGTCTTCATAGCTTCCTCCTGATGCTTTCGGCTTCCTCGTAAAAGCGGTTCGACGTGTCGTCGTAGCTGATGAACTCCACCGGCTGAACGTCGCCCATGGAGTGCCGTTCATGGGTTCCGTGCGCGTTGTCGCAGCCCAGAATGCGCCCGTTGTCGGCGCTGGAGATATGTGGAACGATCAGCGCGAGATTGTAGCGAACGACCTCATTTTTGCTGTTGACCCAGACTTCCTCGCGCAGGATGCCGATT
>DASWCA010000047.1:0-2753 GCA_036390355.1 Acidobacteriaceae bacterium | reverse complement strand
GATGACAAAGCTAGGGCTCAGCCTGAACGAGGCCAAAACTTCGATCAGGGACGCCCGGAAGGAACGCTTCGAGTTCCTTGGTTACTCGTTCGGGCCGCACTACTGGTGGAAGAATGGCCAGCGGTATCTGGGCGCGAGCCCATCCAAGAAGAGTGTGCAGCGGATCAAGGCGAAGATCAGCGAGCTGCTGGTACCCGGCAACAAAGGCTCATGGTCTGATGTAGGTGACCGACTGAACAGGCTGCTGAGCGGCTGGTCAGCATACTTCAGCCATGGCACGCGTGTGCCGGCCTACCGGGCCGTTGACGCCCACGTCTATGACCGCGTGCGGAACTTCCTCTGCAGGCGACACAATGTGAGCAGGCGCGGCACCTCACGGTTCTCCTTTGGCGATGTGTTTGGAGAATTTGCGGTCCGGCATCTTATGCGCGCGCACAATGGACGCCCGCCGTGGGTCGTACGGTGACGCCGGTCGGAAAGCCGGATGCTGGAAATCAGCACGTCCGGTTGTGTGTCCAGCGAAGGCTGGTGTGTTCAGCAGGAGATAGACCTGCCGGGGCAAGAGTCAGCAGCCCCGTAGTTTGGATAGCAGGGTGGAGGGAAACCAAGACTCTGAAGCCTATCGACAAGGTCTCCCTCGGGGAGATCACGAGCCACCGGGCCGTAACTACAGTGAATGCGAATGTGGCCTCGAAAGTGAGTGAAACCGAGGGCCGAGCCCGCAACCGTAGGGCGAAGGCAGTATGGGGCGCCGAAATCTGACCGATGCGGCACCTTTGTCTCGGCGGGGTGGAAGCGACAGCACGGTGGCAAGGACACGCCAAGCAACTGGAGAAGCCCTCCTCGTCCCGGCGAGAAATCACCGGAGCAGGGTAGATCGTATAACCGGCGCAACCGGGAAATCGATCGAAGGCGAGAGGGTGGCGGATGGGTCCGTATGAGCGACGAAGCGGAGCAATGTCCGTGGAGCAAAGGGGCCCTGCTGTTTGTCGTTTCTCCGGTAATCAGGAAGGCAAGGACGAGATGACAAAGGCGTCCGTGAATTTGCAGGACCTGAGGCGGAGAATATACGTCAAGGCGAAGGCTGAGACGACCTGGCGTTTCTGGGGTTTGTACGTCCATGTCTGCAAGCTGGAAACTCTACAAGCGGCGTATGCGCTGGCCGAACGCAATGATGGTGCTCCGGGAAGTGACGGGGTGACCTTCGCGGTCATCGAGGCGCAAGGCGTAGCGGCATTCCTCGAGCAGCTACGGGACGAACTCGTTCGGTGCACCTATGTGCCGCTACCGGCCCGGCGGCAGGAGATACCAAAGGACGGGGGCAAGGTCCGCGTCCTTTCGATTCCTGCGATCCGAGATCGAGTGGTGCAAGGTGCGCTCAAGCTCGTGTTGGAGCCGATCTTCGAGGCCGACTTCCAACCGGGATCGTTTGGATATCGTCCCAAGCGGTCAGCTCATGAAGCGGTCGACCGGGTAGCCCGAGCGATTGTTCAGCACAAGACACGCGTCATAGACATCGACCTGCGCAGCTATTTTGACAACGTTCGACATGATCGTTTGTTGGCCAAGGTGGCACGACGGGTGGATGATGCAGACGTGATGCGCTTGCTGAAGATCATGCTCAAAGCCAACGGTCAACGTGGCGTTCCGCAAGGCGGGGTCATCTCTCCACTGCTCAGCAATCTCTACCTCACCGAGGTGGACGGCATGCTGGAGCGGGCGAAAGAGACCACGCGCTTCGGCAAGTACACCTACATCGAGTATGCACGGTTTGCAGATGATCTGGTGATCTTGATCGACGCCTACCCGCGACATGACTGGCTGATGGCGGCGGTAGAGAAACGGCTCCGGGAGGAGTTGGCCGATCTACAAGTCGAGATCAATGAAGAGAAAAGTCGAATCGTAGACCTCGGTCGAGGCGGAAGCTTCGGCTTTCTGGGATTCGACTTTCGCCGCATTCGCAGTCGTCGAGGAGCATGGCGTGCCAATTACACGCCGCAGCTCAAGAAGCGAACGGCGCTGCAGCGGAAGCTCAAGGATGTGTTCCGCCGCCACCAATCGCAACCAGTGGATCGGGTCGTGCAGTTGATCAACCCGATACTACGCGGTTGGGTGAACTACTTTGCGGTGGGGCATTCCAGCGAGTGCTTCAGCTTCATCAAAGACTGGGTGGAAAAGAAGGTTCGGCGCCACATGCTGCGCGCTCGGAAACGAAAGGGCTTCGGCTGGACGCGATGGAGTAGGCAGTGGCTGTACGAAACCTTGCGATTGTTCAATGGGTACAGGGTTCGCCGACCGCGGCCGAAAGTCGCTCCGGCAGGATAGGTCCCATAAGCCTTGGGGCAAAACAAACAGGAGAGCGCAGTGCGGGAAATCTGCATGCTGCGTTCGACGAGGCGGGGGCTGGAAACGCGGCACGGTCGAGATGGTGTGACACTCGCAGACGAAAGGGCGAGACAACGGGGAACACAAACTTCGACCTACACCGGCGCGCCAGTCCTCGACCCTACTGATGAGCGGGGACGGGAAACGGAGCGAGCTCTTCCGAGCACAGCCACCGCGCCCGTCCTCGACTCTACTAATTCGCGGTCCCATCCAAACTTCCGGCTATTTGTTAGCGCAATGATTACCACGTCATTGTAGTCGATGAACATAGCGCTCCGATCGTTCCAATTCCAAATTGTAAACTCACGATCTGTGTTGACGGAGCTTGCAAACTGCCGTCCCATGAGGTTATTGCAATGACATGTGTT
>DASWCA010000046.1:0-5812 GCA_036390355.1 Acidobacteriaceae bacterium | reverse complement strand
GCCGGCACCTCCAAGTACATTCAGGACATTCATCCGACCGACACTTACTGGTGCATGGCGGATATCGGCTGGATCACCGGGCATTCGTACATCGTCTACGGCCCGCTCGCCATCGCGGCGACGAGCGTCGTGTACGAAGGTGTCCCTACCCATCCCGATGCGGGACGTCCGTGGAGAATCGCCGAGCGGCTGAGCGTCAATATCTTCCACACCGCGCCGACCTCGATCCGCATGCTGCGGAAACAGGGACCCGAAGAACCGAAAAAGTACAACTACCACTTCAAGCACATGACGACGGTCGGCGAACCCATCGAGCCTGAAGCGTGGCGCTGGTACTACCACGAGGTCGGCAAAGGCGAAGCCGTCATCGTCGATACCTGGTGGCAGACCGAGAACGGCGGATTCCTATGCAGCACGGTGCCCGCCATCGACCCGATGAAACCCGGCAGCGCGGGACCCGGCGTGCCCGGCATCTATCCGATCATCTACGATGAAAACGGCAAGGAGGTTCGCGCGGGCTCCGGTCAGGCGGGCAACATCTGCATCCGCAATCCGTGGCCCGGGATCATGCAGACGATCTGGGGCGATCCCGAACGGTTCGTCGATCAGTATTACGCGCGCTACTGCAAGAACCGCCGCAGCAAGGACTGGCGCGATTGGCCCTATCTGGCGGGGGATGGGGCGATGCAGGCGGCAGATGGCTACTTCCGCATCCTGGGCCGCATCGACGATGTCATCAATGTCGCCGGCCATCGCCTCGGCACGAAGGAGATCGAGTCCGCGTGCCTGACGGTGCCTGAAGTCGCTGAAGCCGCGGCGGTGCCGGTCGCCGACGAGCTGAAAGGGCGCGTGCCCGAGATTTACATTGCGCTCAAGCCGGGCCATCAAACCAGTCAAGAGATCGTCAACCGCGTGATCAAAGCGAACGAGGATCTGATCGGCAAGATCGCGCGACCGAAAAATGTGTATATCGTGCCCGACATGCCCAAGACGCGCTCCGGCAAGATCATGCGGCGCATTTTGGCTTCGATTTCGAATCGGAAGGACGTGGGTGACGTCACGACCCTTGCGAATCCCGATGTAGTCGAACAGATCCGCGTGTCGGTGCAAGGCAAGGAAAAAGTCGCGTCGAAAGACGCCTTGCCCGAGGACATCGCCAAATTCGGAGAGAACGACTAATACTGGCCACGAAGGCCGTACGTTCATCCTGAAGGAGTCGCTGCGGTAGGCGCGCCGGCTGCAACAGTGCCTTGCGCTCGACTACCAGCGTTGAGGCGCGGGCGAGGGCGCGCGCAGGTCCGCCCGCTCGCGTAAAATTCCGCCCACGAACGGAGAGGTGGATGAGCGGTTTAAGTCGCACGCCTGGAAAGCGTGTTTAGGTTAATAGCCTAACGCGGGTTCGAATCCCGCCCTCTCCGCCAGACAGTCAGCAGCGTTGGGGACCGTTGTTCGATCCGTGGAGAATGTTCCCACGTTTCAAAGATATGCACCGCACCTGCCGAGCAGTTTTGGTGGCGCTGACAAACGAAGCAGGGCCTGTCGCGAAAGACCGAGTGGACGGATGTCTACGTCAAGCGCGGCGACGCGCCGGCGCAAAACGTGAGCCGGTGCGACGGAGTCAGCTGCGGCCAACCGGCGATGTCGGCGGACGGCCGGAGGATTGCGTTCGTAATGTCGGGCGAGCCGTAACTCGGCATACGCCGCCAACGGACCCACGTGTCTCGGGCGGGCCGCCAAGAGGTCTGGAAGATTCCGGGCGGTGCTCTGACGGAGGCGGATTGCCGCAAAGGGCCTCAAGTTGACAATGCTGCAAAGGATTCACCGTCAAGAAAGATGATCTCAGCCTATCCCATGAATTCGAAAACAGCGCTGCAACGTCCAGCGGTGCGGGCGCGGCTACTGCGGCTTGCCGCGACAGTCGCTGCGCTGGCCGCGTGTCATGGGCTGTGCGGAGCACAAGGGGTGAATGATGAGCAGATCAATGCGCTGATTAATGAGAGCATCCAAGAACGCCGAAACGGCCAGTACGACAAGTCCATCCGAACGCTGGAAAAGGCGCTGGAGCTTTCGCGGGGACGCAAGTCTCTCGACGGAGAGTTGGGCGCGCTGGCTTTTTTGTCGCTGACCTACCGGCTGAAAGGCGATCACAAGAAGGTACTGGAGTTGCGGCTCGAATCTCTGAAGATCGTGCGCGCGCATCCGGACCTGTTCATGAACCGGAATCGCAATGAGGAGCCGTGGGAGCTCGGACGCGTGAGCGGGGCCTATGTGGGGCTTAAAGATTTCCCGAATGCGCTCAAGTATGCGCGGGCGGCGGTTGATTCCGGGATGAGGTTTCCAGAGATGGGTCCCGTAGGAATGGGGAGGCTGCGGCAGCAGCTCGGAATTCTGCTGTTTCTTGTCGGAAAGTACAAAGAGGCCGAGCGATACTTGCGGCTGGCTTACGACGACTTTGAGCTGCGGGCTGAACTGAACGTTTCCTTCGAGACTGTCATTTCGAAAACATACGAGTTCGAGCTGGGCCTGCTGCGGTGGCTGCAGCGAGACCTGATCGCGCAAGGGCGAACGGACGAAGCGCTGGAGATTGCCGAGCGAAGCCGGTCGAGGGCGCTGGCGGCGCTGGTGGCTTCGCGGATGGGACCGGGGGCGCCACGGGTGCCGCAACCGCCGACTCTCGAACAGATCAAAGCGGCGGCCCGCTCGCACAACGCGACGCTCGTGGAATATTCGGTCGTTTACGAATACGACCCCGACCTGCTTCTGGAATTCAGCCACTTCGTGGATATACGCGCCGCCGCGGTTTTTGCGTGGGTGATCAAGCCGGATGGATCGATTACCTTCCGGCAAATGGATCTGAGCAGCACCGAAAGACCGCTGAATGAATTGGTGGCGGAGGCGCGGTTTTCGATCGGTGCGCGGGGACGGGGAGCCAAACGCGACACCGAAGCGAAGATTGTCCATCCGCTCAACAGCGTGCCAAGCAATCCCGCGCTGCGAGCGCTTGACCGCATCCTGATCCAACCGATAAGGGATCAACTGCCTGCCAATGCAGAGAGCCCTGTAGTGTTTATCCCGCAAGACACGCTGTTCCTAGTGCCTTTTGCGGCGCTGCAGGACGAGTCCGGGAGGTACCTTGTCGAGAAGCACACTTCGCTTGTGGGTGTCTCGGTGGCAACGTTGGCGTTGAGCGCCGAGCAACAGCGTCGGGTCGCGGCCGGCGGCGGAACCGGCGTGCTGGTGGTGGGGAATCCGGTGATGCCGAGCCTGCGGGTGAAGGAAGGGCAGCCGCTGGTTCCATTGCCGGATCTGCCCGCGGCGGAGCAAGAAGCAATGGAGATCGCAGAGCTCTTTTCCGCAAAGGCGCTCATCGGGAGCGAGGCAACCAAGGAGAACGTTGTGGCGCGCATGCCTTCGGCGCGCATTCTGCACTTCGCGACGCACGGGCTGCTGGATCGCGAATCCGAAGGATACCTCAGCGCGCTGGCGCTGGCGCCCGCGGAGGGCGATGCGGGCTTTCTAACTATGCGAGAGATCGAAAAAATGAAGCTGAGCGCAGAGCTGGCTGTGCTGAGCGCTTGCGATACGGCGCAAGGCCAGCTGACGGGCGATGGGGTGCTGGGATTTTCGCGCGCGTTTATGGCGGCGGGCGTGCCCAGTCTAGTGGTGTCGCTCTGGGCCATTCCGGACGCTCCAACCGCGATGCTGATGAGGGAGTTTTATAGGGGCTTGCTGCAAAAACGCGACAAGGCGCAGGCGTTGCGGCAGGCGACGCTGCTCACGATGAAGAAGTACCCCGATCCAGGGAACTGGGCGGCATTCGAGCTGATCGGGGAGCACTCGACCTCAGGAAGATTGCTGGCAGCGATGGGAGAGAGTCCGGCGGCAGCCGGGAGCGGCGAAGACGCCGACAACGCGGGTATCGAAAACGTGTTCATCGTGCCCGAGGGAATTTGGAATTACATGGAAACACCGAATAGGGATTTCGGCACGAGGGCGGTGAAGGTCCTATTCAATTCCTCGATGTCGATTGCGGAGCTGGTGAAGTTCTACCGGGAAGCATATTCAAGGAAAGGATTACGAGAGGTCGAGGAACTCACACGTAGTAATCTACTGGTCTTTCGAGGTTCATGGAGAGACCGACAGCTCGTGATTGGGGTGGCGGATATGAGCAATCTGAGCGCGACCGCCGGACGCATCGTCAGCATTCAATTCGAGCGGATCCGCTGACAGGTTGCTGCCACCAGATTTCGAATCGAGTTTCTGCCGATTACGCAATGCTTTCCGACAGAGTTGTGCTCCGCAAAAACTCGATCCGTGTGGGGCCTGAGGTCACTACGCCGGGGTAGCCGAGCCATGGCATGATGAGCGCGTGATCGCGCTCGCCAAGATCGCTGTTCTGTTGCTCGCGGACGCTGCCCGGTTCGCCATTCTTTTATTCAGACCGACGCGGTCGATCCAAACCGAGAATCTGTTCCTTCGCCGCCAACTGGCGCTCTATAGAGAGCGTGGTGTTCGGCCGTGACGGGTTGATCCGGCGACACGAATTGGCCTCGCGGTTCTGGCAAGGCTCTTTGACTGGCGAAATGCGCTGGTCGTAGTCCACCCGAAGACCCTGATCCGATGGCACCGTGCCGGGTGGAGATTGTTCTGGCGATTCAAGTCTCGATGTGGGCGGCCAAGAATTCCCGTCGAGTTGCGGGCGCTGATCCCCAGGATGGCGAGGGAGAACCCGGTGTGGGGCGAGGAGCGGATTGCCAGTGAATTGCTGGTGAAACTGGGTATCTGGGTCTCGCCCCGAACGGTGCGCAAATACATGCCAAAGCGACTGGACGGGCAGCCGCGAGGTGATCAGCGCTGGTCGACGTTCTTGAGGAATCACGCGAGGGCGGTTTTGGCGTGCGATTTCTTCGTCGCCGTGACGGTCACCTTCCGATTGCTGTACGTCTTCGTGGTCATCGAACACGGTAGGCGCCGGCTTGTGCACGTGGGCGTGACGAACCACCTGTGGGTGGCGAATTACTAAATCAGGTCGCGATGGGCCCGCTCATCCAAAAACAATTCCCTGTTCTTTCCCCGTTACGCCCCTGTTAATTCCCTGATACGCTCCCTGTTATTCCCTGTTCCGATTTACTCCAAAAACAGGTGCGTTGGCCAGAGAGTGGCTCTGGGCGCGGGTTTCCGAGGAGTAGGGCGTAATTCAAACCGTCGGAACGCGCGAAATTCCCTGTATTTTTCCCTGTTAGCAGGGAATTTCCGCTAGAGCAAGAGTTCGCGCTAGACTGCGTCCACCGCCAAGACCCGTCCCAGCAAGTCCCAGATCGTCCCAGGACCGCCGATTTCCCTCTATGAAGGAACGGCTGGTTGAGCGTCAGCCTCCGGCCGGCGAAGGTGTCGCTTGACATAAAGTATCTTTATGTTAAGATATTGGCAGAATGAAAAACGCCGCGACCAAGAAGCAGCCAACCGACGCCTCGGGCACGCACCTATGGCTGATCATGATGAAGGCGCATAGGACGCTCGCGCGCCTAGCGACCCGCAGCATCGAGTCGTCCGAGGTGTGCCTCTCTGACTTCGCAGTCATGGAGATGCTTCTCCACAAAGGACCGCAGCCCGTCAATGAGATCGGCCGGCGAATCGAGCTTACCAGTGGAGCGATCACCACGGCTGTGGATCGACTCGAGTCCCGTGGCTTGGTCACGCGCGAGGCCCACCCGCGCGACAGACGGGCTCGCATCGTTCGGTTGACGGCGGCAGGCAAAGAGCAGGCGGCCAAGATATTCGCGGGCCACAAGGCGGCGATGGATTTGGCGGC
>DASWCA010000045.1:0-3285 GCA_036390355.1 Acidobacteriaceae bacterium | reverse complement strand
ACTCGAGCGCCTCAAGCTGCGCGACTCGACCGTCATCGTTTTCGTCGCCGACCACGGCTACCAGCTAGGCGAGAAAGGCAAGTGGTCGAAGGCCGGCTCGCTCTTCGAGGGCGGCACCCGCATTCCGCTCATCATCGACATGCCCGGTGCCAAGGGCAATGGTCGCGCCTGCACCCGCCTTGTGCAGTCACTCGACATCTACCGCACGCTCTGCGAACTGGCGAATCTCGACGTTCCCGCGGGCGTCGAAGGAACCAGCCTGGTCCCGCTGCTGCACGACCCCCGCGGCGCGAAATGGGACCAGCCCGCCTACAGCATCTGGAGCGAGGACGGCCGCACCATCCACGGCACCGCCATCCGCACCGAGCAGTGGCGCTACGCCGAGTACGGCAAAAACGCCGTCAACGGCGCCATGCTCTTCGACGTCCACGCCGACCCCATGGAACTCACCAACCTCGCCGACGACCCCAGGCACGCCGCCACCCGCGCCGAACTCTCCAAGCTAGTCAACGCCTACAGCTACCCACTGTCTTCAGCCTGAATCTGTAACTCGCCAAACGGGAGTGTCATTCTGAGCGCAGCGAAGAATCCCCGCATTGCTTCTCGCTTTACACCAGCATCTTC
This sequence comes from Acidobacteriaceae bacterium, assembly GCA_036390355.1. GTDB lineage: Bacteria > Acidobacteriota > Terriglobia > Terriglobales > Acidobacteriaceae > Edaphobacter. The sequence goes on along the minus strand of DASWCA010000045.1, from coordinate 2,661 downwards.
GGCTTGGGGACCGCATTGGGGCGGAAGCCGATCTGCTGGGCAGGTTTCTCCGGCGGCATCGCGAGCTCGTTGATCGCCTTTATGATCTCTTCGATTTCGTTGTCGTGTGTTTCTAGCCGTTGCTCCAACTCGGCAAGTTTGGTGGCGAGTGCCCTGTGGGTAGCGAGCGTCTCACGCAGGCGCAGGAAGGCGCGAACCACGAAGATGCTAATCTCCACCGCACGCGGCGAGTTGAGTACGCTGGCCGCCATAATTGCTCCGTGCTCGGTAAAGGCGTAGGGTGCGTAGCGGCGGCCGCCGCGCCTGCTCTTTGAGGTCACAGTTTGTGATTTCAATGCCTCGTTCTCTTCCGCCGTCAGATGAAAGACGAAATCCAAGGGAAAGCGGGCCTCATTCCGCTTGACCGCCTGATTGAGCGCTCGGACTTCTACGCCATACAGCGCTGCCAGTTCGGCGTCGAGAATGACCTTCTGGCCGCGAATCAAAAAGATCTGGCTCTCAATCGGCTTCGCTGCGAGGGCACTCTCCCTGGTCATTCCATCTCCTGGCTTGAGATCACAAGCTGTGATCTCAAACCGAGCATCGCAGGTTGGCCTCCGGCGAGCCAGTCTACTATAACGCTCGCTCCGATCCGAGCACGAGGATGCCACCCGCGCCGAACCCTCCAAACTAGTCAACGCCTACAGCTATCCGGCGTGAGCCGTCGTGTCACTCGGGCGTGCCGGCGGCGACCCAGCGTTCGAAGGCCGTGATCTGCGCGGCCGGCCACGCGCCGTCGCAGGGCATGGTCCCGGCCTGCAGGCGGTGGAGAATCGCAACCGAATGCTTCTTCACGTCCTCAAAGGCCCACAGGTCGAAGGCGAATCGCATCGATTCGCGGTCCATGGTTCGGAACATGGTTTTGATGTGCTTCCCAAAGCTCGGTGTCTCATCCGTGTTCGGAAGCTCGACCTTCGCCCCGGCACTCTCGCCGTCTCGGGAAGCCAACGCGGAAACTCGGGAACCGGGTGTCGCATTGCAGACCCACCACCAGCGCGGGACGGGCATGTTTGGTGGCGGCATCGCCCCTTGCTGCGAATTTTCCTTGCCGATGCGCGATCCCCACTCCAGATACGCGACAAACGCGGCACGAAACTCCGCGTCGTCCGGCAGCTTTGCGTCTTCCGCGCTCTGGCACAACATCTTCACCCACCGCGCGCGCTGCTCTTCAGTGATGCACTTGCCCACATGCTCCGAGATCATTCGCGAGTAGCCGCCGTATCGCTTCGAATAGAAGTCGGGTCCGCCAAACACCTCGCTCAGCCACGACGCCACTCGCTCGGGATGGTCCGGCGACATCCTCGCAAACAGCGGACCCACAAGATCGTCTTGCGGCACATATTTTTGGTAGAAGATTCGCGTCATGCGCACGATCGCCGGGAAGCCGCCCGCCCACTCGAAAAGCGTGGGTTCGCGGGCAGGATCAGGGACCGGGTCTCTAAAGCGGACCGACCAGTGCATGCCGCTGCAGAAGGGTTTGTTCTGCGAGTGTCCGCAACGACACAGACTGTAATGCTCCCGCGAGGAGCCCTGCGCCCTCTGCGGCTCGTTGCCCGACTCGTCCACCAGGCGGATGCCGCCCGTGATCCGGTATGGCCCATCTTTGGACACTTCGATTGCGGGCGGCCTGTCCTGGTCCACCTGTTGGCGAGCCTCAATCCCATCGATCCCGTAACTCAGCGCACCTGATGGGCACGCCCGAACCGCGCGAATGATCTCGTCCATTCTCCCACCGCTCGGCGTGACGAACGGCTCCTGCCCGACGTGAAACACGGAAGCCAGCCGGTCCGTGCAGAATCCTGAGTGTGCGCAGATCCCGCGGTTGTCGAAGATCTGTATCTGCTGACCGTCGTACTCGTCCCGCTTGTCCGGCACGCGCTTCGGATCTCTGGCGCCGGAAAAGTTCGACTTGCTATGGCTGCCGTCGCAGAAAGGCTTGGTCGCGGATTGCCCGCACCGGCACAACTCCATCGTCTGTGTCGCCGGGATTTCCTCGCCGAGCCAGTTCCGGAACTCGCTCACGTTGCTGACGACGTAGGGTCCATCGAGCGAAACCGTGATCAGCGCGTCCACCTCAGTCACCGTCGCGCCCGCGTGGTTCGAAATGCTTCCGTTGATTGCATCCTCTGTGCTCATTTGCATTGGCCTCGGTTCGAGTGGGGAAGTACGATCGGTGGGCGAACAAGCCTCCGAAACGCCAGCAAGCAGGTTTCCGGGAGGTCAGTCTACTACAGCCACCACGCCAGCCCCATGGAACTCAGCAACCTCGCCGACTCGCAGAAATACCAGTAAACCCGCGCCGAGCTCCAAGCGGGTCAACACCAACAGCTACCCCGCATGAGTTCCTCATCTGGCAAATCTTCACATCGAAAATTCATCGTGGATACAGAACCGAATCGGCGCCCCTCGTGATATTCCTAAGGTCGCGAGGTGACGATGCGCTGGCTTATCACCAACAGGAACATCGAAGCGGACGGCTTTGGAACCGATCAGACCGACCTGACCTACTGGACGCTTAACGCTCCTGGACTCCCGCTCGATGTCCTGGGTTCGTGGACGCAAAAGACCGCGGATGAATTCAAGAAGCTCCTGATCGAGGTTGCCGACCAGTTTCCAGGCCCC
>DASWCA010000044.1:0-3983 GCA_036390355.1 Acidobacteriaceae bacterium | reverse complement strand
TCTGCTACAGGCACAGTCCATGTCAGAGCTGGTCGATGTATCGACCACTCACTCGCGGCACCAATTGGAGATGATCGCAGAACAGACTAGGGAACTTGCAGGCAGCGCGCAGAAGATCGCGACTGAAACCACGCGCCCGCTTGCGAGCGCATTCGGTAGCCAAGGCGCCCAAATGAGCTGATCCGGCCGGCGATTCGCCGCGCGTGACACTGAAAGTCAAGAAAACGGCCCCGGTGGAGATCACCGGGGCCGAGTCTTGTCTGGGAGGAAATCAAGTCTGCCGGCTATGGTGCCCCCGCCGCGCCTCGATCCATCAAGCCGACCATTGCATTATAGCCCTTCGCGCGGCTTATGGCTGTGATATTCCAGCCACACAATCCATTAATTCACAAGAACTGCGCCCGTGAATGCCGGCCGCCCCCATCGCGGGATAGTCGTGCGAGTCCGCATTCCACCGAGAATCTATGCTGACGCAGGTGAGGTATTTCACTGAGCGCGAAGCACTCTGGTGGTAGGGATTGGGCGTAGGCAATTCCGCCTTCCTGTAGCTTACGTGGGGCGGGCAATGTCATTCAAGATTCTGCTGGTGATCGCACTGTTCGCGCCGCTGCTGCTCATCGCGGCCGGCGCCATCGTACACGGGCCGCATCGAGAGCCGAGACGAAATACGGAGCTACCGCCCTGAAAGGCGGCAGGCAGGTGCGGCGGCGATCCCTCAATCGTACCTCGGGGAGCTGCTCGCGCGCGCAGTGATCCGCGGCAGGATCGTCAAGACTACGGGTGACGGCGTGCTGCTGGAGTTCCCATCCATCGTGGCTGCGGTGGAGTGCGCGGTTGCAACAGGTCGCCGACGAGGTGATCGAATGAGACGGCGGGAGTTCATTGCGCTGGTCGGTGGCGCGGTCATTGCCTGTTCGCTCGCCACACATAGCCTTGCAGCGGACAAAAGGTACGATCAGGGGGCGAGCGACACCGAAATCAAGATCGGCAACATCGTGCCGTATAGCGGCCCGGCTTCGACTTATGACCTCATCGGCAGAACGGAGGCGAGGTATTTTGCGAAAATCAATGCGGAAGGTGGAATCAACGGCCGCAAAATCAGGTTCATTTCGTACGACGACGCCTACATCCCATCGAGGGCCGTCGAGCAGGCTCGCAGGCTCGCAGGCTCGTAGAAGAAGATGGGGTCCTGCTGATCTTCCAGAGTTCTGGAACAGCGTCGAACGCCGCAATTCGAAGCTACATGAACGAAAAAAAGGTACCGCAGCTTTTCGTCGCATCCGGCGCCGTCAGATGGAACGATCCGAAGAATTTTCCTTGGACAATGGGCTGGCAGCCGAATTATCAGAGCGAGGGACGCATCTACGCCAAATATCTCCTTGAAAATCGTGCCGGCGGGAAGATCGGTATTCTCTACCAAAACGACGAATACGGAAGAGACTACTTGAAGGGCTTCAAGGACGGTCTTGGTGCAAAAATTCCGATCGTCGCTGAAGCTGCCTACGAGGTTTCGGATGCGACTGTCGATTCTCAAATTATCGAGTTGCAGGGCTCGGGTGCGGACATATTTTTCGATGTTACAATCCCCAAATTTACCGCTCTGGCGGTCCGGAAGGCAGCTGAAATCGGGTGGCAGCCATTCCATCTCCTGAACAACGTCTCAAGCTCGGTCGGTTCATCTCTCAGATCGGCTGGGTTTCACAACGTGTTGGGCACCGTATCTACGGCGTACTTCAAGCAGCCAGGGGATCCGGTTTGGGCGAACGATCCCGCTTATCGAGATTGGGCAGCCTTCATGGACAACTACTTCCTGGGTGTCAGGCCGCGTACCAGCAGCGAGACGGTATATGGGTATCTTGCCGCTCAAACGCTCGTTGAAGTCCTGAAACGGTGTGGCGATGATCTTACGCGTGACAACATTATGAAGCAGGCGGCAGGTCTTGATAATCTGGAACTCGGCATGCTCCTGCCTGGTATTACGATCAACACTGGCCCAAATGACTATGCCCCACTCAAGCAGATGCAGATGCAGCGATTTGGCTACGAATGGCAGCTATTCGGTCCCGTGATTACGGGAGAAGTGGGCGCACGCTGATTGCCGCAAGGTGTCGGTTTCAACTCAACCGGCGGGAGTTTATCAATGTCCGGAAAGGGGTCAAAATGCGAAGACTCATTTTGAGGCATACGTTTCCGCTCTTCCCCCGATTACGGACATTCACCGGCAGCCGGTGCGGCAAGCGATACGATTAATCGGGCGTCGATTCCGGCCGGATTTTTTTCTGGAGAGCGCGCGCCCGTTCTCTCGGGACCTCCGGTACCCGTGTCGTACAGGGGGCCCCTCGAACGATTTTGCATCATGCTATGATTGATGTTGATTCGGGATGAGGGTGAATGGTGGACTTTTGGAGGCATCGAAGGCCGGGGGTGGCCCCCAGTGAGAGCCAGATCGAACGGGAGCGCAAGCGCATGCTGGCCAAGCTGTATCCATCGTCGACGGAAGAGCTCGTCCGAGTGGCGGCCGAGTCTACGGTCAAGCCCAGGCGGATGCCCTCTGAAGACGATCGGAATTAGCGCCTGCGGCAGAGTGGGTCTGACGGCCAATGAAACTGGAGAGCTGGTGTCGGCGTTCATTGATCGTCCAATAACACCATCCATTCCCGTGCGAAGCTTGGAGTCGCTGAATTGACAAACGACGAGACGAGGAGTCGCGCCGAAGCACTCTTCATACGGAAGGAAAAGCAGGCGCGCGAGGGCTCGAAGGCGATGGCCGAGTACTTGGCCGACCGCACTGCCGAGGCCCAGAAGACCGAACGGCTGAGAGCCGCAAGGCTGGCGAGAGAGGCTGAGGTGAAGGCACAGCGAGGTGCCGGACAGGAGAGCCGCGCGCCGCAGGCCAAGCGCCGCTAGTCCTTCCCAGCCGCGTCCATCGCAACTGTTACCACTTTCCGAACGGCTGTTGTGGACATAGATCAATGCTGCGACGCTCAGGGCTAGCAGCCGCGGCAGATGCTGATCCCGCGGTCGATCTCCCTGTCCATCTCGTTCACCGCCCTCGTCTGGTCTCGGTTCGCCCGACCCCGAGACCCCCGGACGCGACCAGTCGGCACGCTGCTCCCCGTCGCGGGCCCGGGCATCACCGTAGTGGCCAAGCCCGCCGAGCTCCTGGGATCCGGGCTGATGGTGGACGGGCCCGGGACGGTGGGCGTCACGCCGGGATTGAGGATGGGAGGCGGAGGGGTCTGCGGGACCTGAATGACTGGAGGATTCACTGCAGCTGTGCCCGCACTTCCCTTGCTGCCCGCTGCTTCGCCGGCCTGAGGTGACGAGAGCGCGACGGCAATTCCCGCCGCCAAAAGTCTAGTGTGGCTGCTCTTAGACATGACGTGCCTCCGAGGGACATGACGTGCCTCCGAGGGCTGCGAGGGCAGGACTATCCTCGGAAGCAACCCTGGGCGGGGGTCTCGTGTTCCAGTGAGTATTGCGTGGAGCGTGCGGCGCATCACCAGAACACGTCAATTTTACCTGGGACGTTCCATTCGTCGTAAATTTTTTTCCGGAGAGGGGTCGCGCAACCTATTTCTTGGGACCCCAGTACCCCGTTCCCGCAGGGGGCCCCAGAAACGATTTGCATTGCCGCCGCGTTCCGATGATCTTGATCCAGGTCCACGGTGAACACAGGGAACACGACGTGAGCGACAGCGAGAGACGCGCGACCGAGTGGACTGGCGGCTGTCAATGCGGAGCTGTGCGCTACAGACTGCTCACGCCACCGGAGCACGCGAGCATCTGCCACTGCCGCATGTGCCAGAAAGCGTCCGGGCAGCCGTTCATGGCACTCGCGCGCGTCAGGGACAATGACCTGCGCTGGACGCGCGGGCGCCCGTCGACCTTCGCGAGTTCGAATATCGTAGAGCGGGTTTTTGCGGGGCCTGCGGTACTCCCCTTACGTATCGCCGCGTTCAGAGCGGCAATGTCAGCGTTAC
>DASWCA010000043.1:0-1839 GCA_036390355.1 Acidobacteriaceae bacterium | reverse complement strand
CTAGCCCGCAGACGCGCGGAAGGCTTTGGCGCATTCCGCACAGGGGCAGATGCTGCGGAGAAGGTCGTAGCTGTAAATGCCCGTGGAATGTCCGTCGGTAAAGCTGATCTGGATGGCGTAATTGCCCACTTGCGTGGCGGCCCGGGCGCGCGGCTTGGGCTTGAACATGGGCAGCACGGGAGACGATGCGAACCCCGGCGCTAACGTCTTGAACGATTCTTTCTTGCCGCGTTCGTCGTTGCACGTAGCGCAGGGACACTCCTCGCGCAAGTACGCAAACTCGTAGTGGCTCGCATGGCCGTCCGCCCAGGCAATGTCCACGCCCGTCCCGTTCGAAACGTGAATCTTGACGCTTGTGGGCTTTTTTCGCGGGTCGAGAGGAGTCGGCATATTGAAAGTTTACAGCCAACCCTTCACAGTCAAGAGTTGGTAAAAAGAAAAACATAAATTGCAGAAGCCAGCTTCACCGAGAATCGCAGACCAAAGAGAACGTGGATATTTCACAGACTCAAGTTTTCGGTTTTCCGTCGCAGCAGTCGCCCGGCGGAATGGGATTCCCGTGCGGGCAGGTCTTCGGGTGCCCCAGAAAGGTGCAAATGCGCTGGTCGAGCTCCGGGCTGATGATGTGTTCGAATTTACAGGCTTGCGTGTGCGCTTCGGATTCGTCGATAGAGAAAGTGTCTTTGAAAAGGCGCTCGGCCAGGCGGTGGCGGCGGACGACGTCGCGCGCTCGCTGGCTGCCCACGGGCGTGAGTTGCACTTCGCCGTCTTGCATGGCCACCAAACGTAGTTCGGACATTCGGGAGAGAACGCGCGAGGCAGGTTCTTCGCTGGCGACAGGCAGTTTTCCAGCGGAACCGGAGGCGTGCAGACGCTCCACCTGAGCAGGCTTCCCTTCCTCGCCGCAAACCCAAATTTGCTCCAGCAGATGATCGAAGCGGATTTCGTCGTCGGTCGACACGGCCGTGCAGCAATCTGACGTGTTGACCAGCGGACAAGCGAGCGGATGGCTCGGCCCGTGCTGCGCCGTGTCGAAGTGCAGATGGCCGTGGGCGAGTTCAACGCGGCGGTCGGCCTGCCGAGCAATGTCCGGATCGTGCGTGACCATGAGGATCGTATGGCCGGCGTTGTGCAGCTCACGGAAGATTTGGATGACGATGGTTTCGTTGGCCTCGTCAAGATTTCCCGTCGGCTCGTCAGCGAGGATCAGCTTTGGCTGATTGATCAGCGCCCTCGCGATGGCCACGCGCTGTTGTTCGCCTCCGGATAACTGGGCGGGCAGATGCGTCAGGCGGTCGCCGAGGCCGACGCGCTTCAGCGCTTCCTCGGCTTGTTTTTCGTCGGTGACACTATGGAAATACTGCGCCAGCATCACATTTTCGAGCGCCGTAAGATACGGCACGAGATGAAATTGCTGGAAAACGAAGCCGACTTTTTCGGCGCGGTAACGCACCAGTTCGCCTTCGCTGAGTTTCGAAAGGTCCACGCCGTCTACAACCACGTGACCGGAAGTCAGTGTATCCAGGCCGCCGAGAATGTTGATGAGCGTGGTCTTCCCCGAGCCGGAAGGCCCCATGAGCGCGACCCATTCGCCAAAGTTCACAGCGAAACTGACGCCGTTGAGCGCACGCAGAGAACCGTACTGCTTGATCAGGTTGTCGATGACCACCTGTCGCTCTGCGATTCGTGGCTGCGCTTGGGCGACGGAGCTCACGCTTCACCTCGAAAAACCGATGCCGGACGGATACTCGCCAGCCGCCGTAGCGGAAACGCGCTCAGAATAGCGACGAGCATGGTCAGCCCCACAGCTACAGGATACACAATCAGTCTCGGCTGCGC
>DASWCA010000042.1:0-2482 GCA_036390355.1 Acidobacteriaceae bacterium | reverse complement strand
CGCGAGTTCGAAGACGCCCGACGGGTATACGAGCAGTCCGGCGAGCGGCACGCGGTAGGCCTGCATGAGCTGAATAGTTTCGGCCGTATGAATGAAGAGCTTGTCCACGCCGGACATCAGGAACAGCGAAGCAAGGGCTATCCGTCCGACGAGGTCAGCGATGTCGCTCCAGTGGTCGGCCGTGCGGGAAACAGCGTCGAGGGTTGCTTCGGATCGCATGCGGTCTCCTTCAGAAATGGAATGGCGTTCGCTTATGTCCCGGCGCGAAGTTCTACGAACTCGAACACCGTCCCTTCCGCGTCGCGGGCCACCATGTTCCTGCCGACCGGCGTGGGACTTGGCGGCCGGAGGATCGTTGCGCCCGTCGCCCGAAGATGCGCCTCGTAGTCCGCCAGGGAATCCACTATGAGCGTCGCCCGGACATTCTTGAGCGGCGCGATCGCAGATTCTTCGCCTGCGATGAGCGCGAAGGGGCCCAGCTTCGCAATGGTGATTCCAAGCTCGCCAATCGTGAACCGGAACTCGACGGTTTCGCCCGTGAGCGAACCGTATCGCCTAATGGCCGCCTCTATGTTCCTCGTGAACACGGGCACCGCTACGCCGAGAACCTTCATGCCTTGGCTTTCGCATAGGGGTAGATGAGATCGCCGGAGGCGAACTCGGCGGGTGAGACCACTGCCCGCGTGCGCGTGTCCCTGAATTGCTCGATCTCGTGGCCCTGGATATTCCGGAACTGCACCGCCAGCACGCGGGGGGCGGACCACTCGCCATCGGCTCCGAACCTGACGTCGCCCACCACCGTCCTGAAGACGTTGTTCCGCGTGTAGTCCGCGAGCGCGGCGTCGTCGAGACTCCGGGTGGCCGCGATGGATTGCTCCAGGACCTGCATCTGCGCGTACGCCATGGGGGCGACGTAGTACCCCAGGGCATCGGCGTTCTGCGCCGTCCTCGCTCTTGTCTGATAGCGCCCGACAAAGTCCTCCGCTCCCGGACACATCATCTTGGGAACAGGCAACCAGTACTCATAGTTGACCAGGCCGTTCAGCAGCGGGCCGAGCGAGCCCATCACCGAGCTGCTTTGCGGACCGATCATCGCGCCGCCGACCATCTTCGGCGTGATGCCGACGTCGTTGATTGCCTTGATGAGCCCGATGGAGTCGGACAAGTAGGAGCACAGAAACAGAATGTCCGGAACTTCCGGCCCGATGTCGCGAATGACCGGCGCGAAATCCTGCGTCGCCAATGGATACTTGCGTTCAAAGACGATCCTGAAGCCGTGCACCGCGGCGTTCTCGCGAGCGCCGGCGATCGGATTGCGCGTAAAGTCCGCGTCCGCCGCGAGAATGCCCACGGTTTCCGGACGCGGCCGCTGGCGGGCTGCCGTATCGAAGAATCCCTCGGTGAGCGCCGTGTTCGGCTGCGGCCCCGTGGGGATCATCACAAAGTAATTCTTGTAGTTGAACGCCTTGTTGACCCCGAGGCTCATCAAGCCGAGGAAGTACCGATTGCGCTTGATGACGAGAGGCATGGCCGGTGTGAGCGAGTTGTTCCCGTAGCCCCCGATCACGAGGTCGACCTTCTCGACGTCGAGCAGGTGCTCGTAGAGACCGGGAACCAGCGAAGCGTTGGTCTGGTCGTCGCGGCATACCAGCTCGACCTGCCGACCGAGCAAGCCCCCTCTGCGGTTGACGTCCTCTTTCCAGAGGGTCTGGGCAAGGAAGGCCGTCTGGCCGTTCGCTGCCAGTCCGCCAGTCAGGGACATGCTGAAGCCGATTCTGATCGGAGCGGTGCTCATGCGGGCCCGCGCTATTTGCCGAGGACGGCTTCGAGCTTTTGCAATATCCCGAGCTGCGTCAGGACCACCGTGCCGGAGGGATAGCAGTTGAAGGATTGGATCTTCCCGTTCTTCATGCGGAACACGTCGCAGCAAGGCGCGTTCATTCGCTTGCCGGTCGGCGGGATGGTGCCAAGAGGCAACTGAAGCGGTCCTTTGTGCGTTCCCTGCAGGGCGAGTTCAACGACGACGGTATCTCCGACGTTGAAAAACCGATACAGCTCTCGATGCATATCAGGGAAGGCCGTCGCGTAGATTTCCACCGTCCGACCCAGCTCGGATGCGCCGCGGTACGTGACCCCGATCGACTCGTCGGTGAAAGTCCCGTCCTCGGTGAAACATTTCACCCATCCGGGCACGTCCCGGCTTTCCGCGATCTGGTACGCCTTACGGATGAATGCCTCGTTGGTCGCCTCGCTCGCGCCCATGCGACTGCTCCTTTCTAAGCACTGGGTTGGTGGACGTAGTAGCATTCGCAATGCAATTGCTGGTCCACCTTTATGCAGGTGAAAGACAAGAGAATTTCTGTATTTCTCAATGGCGATGTTTCGCCATTGGCGAAATCCTGGACAACAAAGGGCGCGAATGAATAGCCATCCCTCGGAGCAGTTGAAGGCCACGCTCAACCTAATTCCCGCCAACACCTGG
>DASWCA010000041.1:0-3181 GCA_036390355.1 Acidobacteriaceae bacterium | reverse complement strand
CGTTGGCGGCATGCTCGTCGGCGCGGCCTTCACTCTCTTCCGCATGCGCAAGTCGCTCGGCATCGGAATCCAGCGTGCCATCAGCGATCTCAAGAAGACCGGCCACGCCAAGCAGTCCTCACTCCGCTATGAAAAGGACTTGAGCAGCAAGGTAGTCTTCCTCGGCCTCGGCATCGTCTTCTGCGCCATGCTGGCTCTCTACTTCTTCTTCACCAAGGTCATCATCGGAGCCGCCGTAGCTGCGGTTGTCATGATCATCCTCGGCTTCTTCTTCGCCGCCGTCTCCGGAAACCTGGTAGGCATGATCGGCTCCTCCAACAACCCGGTCAGCGGACTCACTCTCTGCACCCTGGTCATCGCCGCCCTGCTCATGATCGCCATCGGCGTCAAAGGCACAGCCGGTGTCATCGCCGTCCTCGGCGTAGCAGCCGTCATCTGCGTCTCCTCCGCCGTAGCCGGTGAAATGCTTCAGGATTTAAAGGTCGGACACATTCTCGGCGGCACCCCCTCCCGCATGCAGGTCGGCGATCTCATGGGCGTAGTCGTCAGCTCCCTCGCCCTCTTCCCTGTGCTCATGATCCTCGACCAGGCCTACCACTTCGGCAGCAAGGACCTGCCTGCCCCGCAAGCCGGACTCATGGCATCGCTCGCCCAAGGCATCGTCGGCGGCAACATGGCATGGCCTCTCGTCATCGTCGGCATCCTCATGGGCTTTGCATTAATCATGGTCGAAGTCAAAAGCCCCATGCTCTTCTCCGTCGGCATGTACCTTCCCCTCGAAACGACCTTCGCCATCTTCATTGGCGGCGTCATCCGCTGGGTCACCGACATCATGCGCGACAAGGGCTTATTCAACGAAGCGCAGAAAGCGCGCATCGATAACGCCGGCGTCCTCACCGCCAGCGGCCTCATCGCCGGAGAAGCGCTCTGCGGTCTTGGCGTAGCGGCCATCAAGGGCCTCAAAGCAAGCGGTAAGATCAACTGGGACCTCCCCACGGTCTTCGCCCACCCGCACATCCTAAGCGGCCTTATTGCTCTAGCGTTCCTCGCGGTCCTCATGGTCCAGGTCCCTCTGCGCAACGCCGGTCACCCGGACGAACCCGCCCCTCCAACGGCCATCATGTAATTTGCCGCAACCAACTTGCCCCATCAACAGAAGGCCCGCCGATCCCCTCGGCGGGCCTCTTTCTTAGAATGTTTTGTTGCCATCATGAGCTTGTAAGTTTTTGGTGTCATCCTGAGCAAAGCGAAGGACCCCGGGGTCGCACTCGGGGTTGCACTCGCTCTTGCCTTTGCTCTTTCTGTCAAAACTAACCGATCCCGAGTGGCCCACATATGCTTGGCATATGTGGGATAAGCCGCGAACTCCCCCCGCGAGTCCCCCGGATTTAGCGGGGATGAGCAGCGAACTCCACCCGAGCTCTTGCATTACCTCACTCGCGCATTGTACTTCTTCGCCGCGATGTTCCGGCTCGCCCGATTCTGTTCGCGATTCAGCTTCGCCTGCTCCGCCTTCGTCAAATGGCCGCCATGCTTCGCCATATCGCGCTTTTCTTCCCGCGCGATATGCTGCTGCTGTTTTTCCAGCCTCACCGCCTCGTGAGGCGTCAACTCACCGCTCTTCACCCCATTCGCAATACGATTCTGCTGATTCTGTTCGCGCGCATTCACTTCATTCACTCGCGGATGATTCGGATCATAAACACCAGGGCCTGCGCCTTGGGTATTTGGGTTCTGGGCATAGCCCGGAGCGGCGAGCAATCCGCTCAAAGCCAGGGTAGCGATCGAGAAAACCAGTGTTCGTTTCATGAAGCTATAAACGTGAGTACATCTCCGAAGTTGCGGAAATTTATTTAAAATTCCCAAGAAACTCCGCCGCGCAAATTGGGTTTTTAAACTGCTGCCGCACCGGAACACCCCCAGCCTCCACGCGTGCTACTCCCTGCGCGGTACAATACTTCTCTATGGATCTGAAAGCGATTCAGCAAGCTCTGCGCGAACAGGATTTCGACGCCTGGTTGTTCTACGATCACCATCATCGCGACGAAATCGCCTACTCCATCCTCGGACTCCCCACGCTCCACGTCACCCGGCGCTGGTTCTACCTCATCCCCGCCCAGGGCGAACCCATCAAGCTCAATCATCGTGTCGAGCCCAAGCACCTCACCTCGCTCCCCGGCCAGCAGCAGCATTACGGAGCATGGCGCGAACTTCACGAAAAGCTTGCCGCGATCCTCAAGCCCTACAAGCGCGTCGCCATGCAGTACTCGCCCAACAACGACATCATGTACGTCTCGCTCGTTGACGGAGGCATGCTCGAACTCATCCGCAGCTTCGGCGTCGAAGTCGGCTCCTCCGCCGATCTGGTTTCCCGCTTCGAAGCCACCCTCACCGATGAGCAGATCGTCACTCACTTCACCGCCCGCGACGCCATGGACCAAATCATGACCGCCACCTTCAAGGAGATCGGACACCGCGTCCGCAACGGTGGCTGGGACGAGTGGGGCGTGCGCCAGTGGATCGGCGAAGCCTTCCAGCGCGAGCACCTCATCACCGACGATCTGCCCATCGTCGGAGCCAATGAAAACGCCGGTAATCCGCACTACGAGCCCACCGCCGAAATCCACAAACCCATCCACGAAGGCGACCTCGTTCTGCTCGACATGTGGGCGAAGAAGGACACCCCCGGCGCCGTCTATTACGACATCACCTGGACTGGCGTTCTCGGCCAGCCTTCCGACAAGCATCAGGAAGTCTTCCGCATCGTCCGCGATGCCCGCAAAGCCGGAGCCCAAAAGGTGATCGACGCCTTCGCTTCCCAACGCCGCATCGAGGGCTGGGAAGTCGATGAAGCCACCCGCGCCGTCATCGATCACGCCGGATACGGCGAGTGGTTTGTCCATCGCACCGGACACTCCATCGGCACCAGCGTCCACGGCAACGGCGCCAACATGGATAACCTCGAAACCAAAGATACCCGACAGATTCTGACGAATACGTTATTCTCAGTAGAGCCGGGAATTTATCTGCCGGAGTTTGGTGTGCGCAGCGAGGTCGATGTCCTCGTGCACAACGGTGTCGCCCAAGTGACTGGACGGCAGCAGGAAGAATTAGTAATCATTTAAATGGCAAACGAAAAAACAATCGCAAACGCGGCCGTGCCGCAAACAAACATGATGCG